>JADYZQ010000324.1 GCA_020853015.1 Deltaproteobacteria bacterium | reverse complement strand
GTCGCCCAGCTTCGTCAGGTCGAAGAAACTGATGTTCGTGTCGCCCTGGTGCACCGAGGCCTCCGCGATCAGGGCCTTCTCGGCGGCCGCCTTGGCGCCCTCCTCCACCTTTCCGAAAAATTCCGCGCTGGCCGCGTCCCGCGCGGCCGGGTCGTAGACGATCTGATCGATGGCCGCCAGGGCCTCGCCCATCACCTTCTCGGCCTGGGCGGGCTGGAAGCGGTCGCTGCCGACGATGCCGTTCCTCTTGAGGATCTCGCCGTACTTTTGGAACAGGGCCGCCTGCCAGCGGACCCCCTCTGGAAAGATCTCGCCGCTGCGGACCATTTCGTCGGCCAGGGCCTTGGCCTTGGGCTCGGGCATCCCGCCCGCGACCAGCTCGGCGAGTTTTTTCGTCTTCGCCTCTTCGATATAGACGGTGCCGAAGGCGCTGAAGTCCTCGAAGCGCGTCGCCTCGGCGATGGTCTTGCGCAGGGCCGGATCGGCCAGGACGCGAGCCTGGTTGCGGGCGACCCACACCGACCAGCCGCCGTCGGCCAGGTTGTCGGTGGTCGCTTCCTTGAGATTGAGCTCGCGGATCGCCGCCGCGACCTCGACGACCTGGGCCTCCTTGGGCTTGCGGACGCCGGCCTCCGCGAATCCGCGGCGGGCCGCCGCCATCGCCGCCGCGTCCTTCGCGGCGGCGTCGAGGGCCTCGGCGTTGCCCTTCACCGTTTCGAGCGTCGCCTCCATCTTGCCGAGCAGCTGCTCGGTGGAATTGAGCGGATTGGCGAAACGGCCGTGATGGTCGACCGTGGCCTTGTCCATGTGGGCGGTCTCGGGCTTGAGCGGGAGGCTGGTGTCGTAGATGTGCGTGCGGCCGGCCTGGTGGGCCCGGGCGTCGACGATCACCTGCTCGGCCCAGCGCTGGGCCTGAATCTCGGCGTCGGGACGGCTCATGCCTTTCTTGTGCACCAGATGCTCGACATAGCGGGCGATGCGCTCGGCATCGGGCGCGGCCTTGGCGATCTTGTCCGCCTTGGCCTCGATGTCCGAAATCGACTTGAAGCCGGCGACTCCGGGACCTTCGGGAAGGTTGGCGGTACCGATCTGGGCGTTGGTCGCCTCGGCGTAAGGGACGCCCTCCGCGGTCCTCCGCCGTTGGCGCAAGCTCTTGGCGAAGACGGCCTCCGCCTCGGCGAGCATCTTTTCGTAGTCCGCGATCTTGGCGGGATCTTCGCGCGCGGCCTTCATCTCCTCGATCGAGAGGCGCAGCGCCTCGAGGGTGCGGACTTCGTCCTGAATCTGGGCGCGCTGCAGCGCGTCCTCCGAGGCCGCCTTTAGGGTGACGAGCCGAACTTCACGGTCCCCGGCCACCAAGGTCTCGTCGCCGCGCAGCGTCTCCGTCTCGGCCTTGCGGCCGTGACGGGAGGGCTCGAGCGTCCGCACCGCGCCGTCGGCGCCTTGGATGCGCAGGGGCTCCTTCCCGAACCAAATCGCGGAGTGCGTCTCCGTCGTAGGATCCCACTTCAGGAGCAGGTCGCCCTGCGGCAGGTGAATCGTCTGGCTGAATTTTTTGGAGAATTCCAAGGGACGCACGCCCGACCCGTCGCGCACCAGGAGATCGCCGGGCTTCAAATCCGAAATGTCCCGGTCCTCGTAGGGAGGCAACGATATCTTGGGTTCGCCGGCCGCGGCGTCGCGAAGCGAGAAGCGTATCTCGACGCGGCGGGGCCTTTCGCCCCAGATCTCGACCACGGCACGTCCGGTCTTGCCGTCGGGGCTCAGGGAGAAGTCCGAGACGATGTGTAGATCGCCGTTTTGCCTCATCTCCCTCACCAATTTTTGGGCGGTCTCCCAATCCTTGACGCTCGCTTCCACCCCGACAAATTTGCCGAAGGGCACTTGACTCCAGGCCCCCTCGAAACCCGCCAGCTCTTCGGGCTTGGCATAGCGGACCTCGTAGCTGAAATCCGACTTTCCGTCGGGATGATTTCGAGCCGCGTCCAGGGCATGGAACTCGGCCCTCCCCAAAAAGGTCTCCAGGGGAAACAACTCCACCTCGCGGGCCCGCATGGTCCAAGCGTGTTGCGTCTCCATGCGATGGTAGCGCGAGGTATGAAGCTGTTTGGAGAGCTCGTCGATCGCCTCCCACTTGCGGTTCAGCTCCTTGCGGCCCTCGAGCGTCGGGTCCTTGCGGTAGGCCTCGACCAGGCCGTGGTATTCCTTATACAGGCCGTCCAATCGGCCGAGATCCTTCTCGAAGGCCCGAGCGGCCTCCCCCCAGGCGTCTTGGCGTTTGCTGAAGACCAGCAAGGTCTTCTGCGTGTCGGCGCCGTGGTAATAATCGAAGATCTCTCCGACCAGAAATTCGCCGGCCTGGCGGCTGCCCGTCACCAGGCTCTTGCCAGTCTCCGCGCCGGGCTTGCGCCACTGGAAATCCAGGTCCCCCAATTGAAGGCGAAGATCGCGGTCGCTCTTGAGGGTGAGGCCCTTCTTGGGCACCTCCACAAAGGAGGCCCCGTCGTGATAGCGGATCGTTCCTTCCACGGGGATCAAGAGAAAGGTGCCGTCGC
>JADYZQ010000323.1 GCA_020853015.1 Deltaproteobacteria bacterium | reverse complement strand
TCTTTTTTTGGGAGACGCTCCGCGAGGTCCTGCCGCCGGGCGGGCTCAAGCCGAAGAAGCGATGATCGCGCCTTTCGACAATCCCCTCTTCACTCCGATCTTCCTCCCCGGAACGGGGAGGAAGAAGGAGGGGATGTCGGGACCGTAAAAATATCGCCAGCTAGGAGAACCCAAGGGGGCGCGGTTCCAGAGGGATCGCGCCCCACCCCTTTTTGTCTCCCTTGAGGCCGGTCGTGTATTATTTCAACAACGGTTTCAGTCACCTGACGCGCTCAATCCTGTTTCCGGGAGATGGGTCGTCCTCAGCCTCGGCTCCCGCTTCTACGGCTGCTCCCCGCCTGCCCGAATCCATTCCTGGCGCCACTCAGACGCAACCGACTCCCGAGCGGAAATTTCAGCGAGAATCGCCGCAAGCTCGCCTGCGGGCCTTCCAAGGGCGCCGGCCTCCGCCGTCGGAGACGCCGGAGCCCCCGGCGAGGCCCAAGCCAAGGCCGAGGTTGGAAGAGGATGCCGCACGGCCGGAAGAAGAAGGCCCCTCCCGCACGAAAAAAGGGCTATTTGCGAAACAAACCGAGCGCGATCGGCACGCGGGCCAGACCCGGGATCGAAAGCGTTAAGTCGCCCGCCTTCGCGAAGAACTGAGTCGAAGAACCTCCGTCGAGATTCAGGGCGTTCTGCAGGCCGGCGCCGCCGTCCTTCTCTTTCTTGGCGAGCAGCGCGGCCAGGCGGTTGATCTCGACGCTGCCCTCCGAGACGACGAAGACCAAATGGCCTTGGCGGTCGATGCCGACGGCCGACTTGGGCGAGTACTCTTCCTTTAGCTTGGGCGTCTTGCCCGCCACCACCAAGCGGGGACCCGCTTGGACGCCGTTGTCCCAGCTAAGGACCTGCTCCTTGTCAAAGGCCTTCTGGATGCTGGCGCGGTCGCCCTTCAGCAGCAGCGAGGCCCACCACGAGATCTTTTTTGGCGGATTCTTCAGCTTGCCCTCTTGCAGGACCAGGCCCAAGGGGCGGTCCTCCGTGTCGAAGAAGTTGGCGTTGATCGCGGCCAGGGCCTTGGCTTTTTCGGCGAAGGTCTTGACGGGCAGGGCCGGGCTCTTCCAGTCGCGGGCGTCGAGCACCTTTACTTGGTAGCGTTTTAGGTCGACCTTGAGCAGGTGCAGCTTGGCGCCGTCGGCCTGCAGGATCGAGTAGTCGAGCCCTTCCTCGAGGCTGCGGTAGTCCAAGGCCCGTGCCTCGCCGGCGGCGAGGCCCAGCAAGGCGAGCGTCAGGAGCAGGCGGGGTATCAAAGCGTTCATTGGTCGACGAGGACGTGGCAATTGCCGCTCCACAGGGCGTACTCGGTGGTGGAGCCGAGGATGAATTCCATGAGGCGGCCGTGGCCGCGCGCGCCCATCATCAGGACGTCGTGGTTGTGCAGCTTCACGTACTGCGGCACCTCTTGGTGGGGGTTGCCCTCGGAGTGCTCGTACTTCGCGACGATCGTGTAGGCGTCGAGGTATTCCTTGGCCTCGCGGAGCACGGCCTCCGATTCTTTTTTGTCCTTGCCGACGTGCAGGACGGTCAAGGGAAGCTGCAGGTCGCTGCACAGCTTGGCCGCGGTGGCCAGGGCCTCGCGGGCCTGGGGCGAGCCGTCGTAGGCGAGCAGCGGGTTCTTGAAGGCCTCGAAGCTGTGCGTCACCACCAGCACCGGCGTCTTCGCCTTGCTGACGACGCGGTCGGTGGTGGAGCCCAACAGCTCCTTGTCCAATTCGTAGTTCAGCCCGCGGCGCCCGAGGATGGTCAGGTCGTGCAGCTGGGTTTTTTCGAGGATCACCTTGTGGACGATGCCCTCCGCGATGCTCTCGTGATGGGCGACGCTCGCGTCCTCGCAGGCCTTGACGAAGCCGGTCAGGATGTTCTTGGAGCGTTCCTCCATCACCTTGCGGGTCTCTTCCAAAAGGTTCAGCTGCGGAATGAAAGCCATCGCCCCGGAGATGTCGTACATCAGGGGACCCTCGAGGGTGAGGATGTCCTGGACCGTCAGGCCGTGTAGCTTGGCTTTTAATTTCTGTGCTAAATAAAGGGCGGCATTGATCACGGAATTGTCGGCGGAGCCGCCGTCGAGACATACGAGTATGTTTTTGTACATTTTAAGCTCCGATGCTGGATCTATTTGGAAATGATATAGTTTTTAACGCGGCATGTCTTGTCAAAAATCGCAACTCTGTGCTACTTAAACCGAGGTTCGGGGTACGCATGGATCCAAAAAAATACCAGCTCTTCATCAACGGAAAAAGCTACGATACCCGCGGCCTTGATTTAGCCTTCAATCCCCACAACGGCAACGTCCTCGGCAAGGTGGTCCTGATTTCCGAATCCCTCCTGCACGAAAAGTCCAAGGACGACATGGAAGACACCGTGCGCATCCCCCTCGAAGAATTCTGCCGCGAGTAAATCCTTAAACAAATTGAGACGATTCCAAACAGGTTGGACGGAAGCCGGAGTGGGGAAGATTGGCTAAGACGTAATCTTCACGAACTCTTCGTCTTCCTTAAGAGAGTCCAGTCCGCGGGTGACGACGCGCTCCCCGGCCTTCAGGCCCTTGGTCACCTCGACGAGGCCCTCGAAGCCGCTGCCGGTGACGATCTCGCGTTTTTCGGCGACCTGGCCGCGCACGACGTAGACGAATTTTTTATCGCCCTCGCCGCGAATCGCGGCGGGCGGGACCATGAGGGCGGGGTGGGTCTTGTTGGCGACGGCCAGATGCGCCACGCCTTCCATGCCCGCCTTGACGCGCATGCCCGGATTGGAGAGGCGCACCCGCATTTCGAGGGTCTTCTTCTGCGGATCCAGCTCGGCGCCGATGAAGGAGATCTCGCCGTCGAAGCTCTCCTGCTTCAGGTCGTTGACCGTGACCTTGACCTGCATGTTTTTTTCGATCCTGGCGATGTCGTCCTTGGGGATGTGGAGGGTCAGCTCGATGGGATCGACGCGGACGATGTCGACTAAGGGCTCGTCGACCTTGACCATCGAGCCCTCGGCGACGTGGACCTTCGAGACGAAGCCCTCGACGGTGGCGAGCAGGGTGCTGCCGGCCAGCTGCCGCTCGGAGAGGACGATCTCGGCCTTGATGCGGTCGACCTTGGCTTGATTGAGGGTTTGACGGCTCTCTTGTAATTCCGGGTTTTGAGCCGCAACGGCTGGAGTCCGGGGCGATCCTATGCCGCGCCTGGCGTTGCGGCGCACCCCGAAGGGGCGGCGGATCGGGAATGGGGTGTTTTCGGTGGCCTCGGGGGTCGCCAGGGCTGCGGGAGTGGCCTCGCCATTTTGGTCGGCCGAACCTTCTTCGCCGCCGGCGCCCGCGAGCGTATCTTCCAGCTGTTGGGCCTCGCCCGTGTCCTCGAGACCTTCTTCTTCAGCCGCGATGCCGGTGGCCTTGGAGTCGAATTCAAGCTGGGCCTCGGCCTCCCGCAGCTCGGCCCGTTGCCGGTCCAGGACATAGGGTAGCTTCTCGTCGTCGATCTTCATCAGGGCGTCGTTGACCGCCACCTGCTGCCCCTCGATCACGGAGAGGGCCTGGACCCTGCCGGTGAAGTCGCTTTTGACCACCAGGCGCTGCGAGGCGGTGAAGGTGCCCGGGATCTCGATGCCGTCGGGGATGTCGCGGGAGACCACTTCGGCGACGCCGACCGTAAAAACCTTGTCGTTGGGCCCGGGGATGTCTTTCTTGCGACCCTTCCCGCAGGCGGGGAGCAGGCAGAGGCAAAGAAGGAGGGGGAGGGCCGCGGAAAGGATTTTTCGCATAGGGGTTTTTAAAGGGAAGGCCGATGAAATTGCAATCGAAAACTAGCGGCTAACCGTGCGGGAAACTTAAAGCTTTTGTCTTGACAGCGGTGGGGGCCGGGGATAGTCCGTCGCGAGCCAAAGAAAGCGCCCAATACCCATGGAAAAATTAGTTTCTCTCGCCAAACGACGCGGTTT
>JADYZQ010000322.1 GCA_020853015.1 Deltaproteobacteria bacterium | reverse complement strand
GGTTTGCCTTCGGGGCTGACGGGCGCGAAGGCAGGGATGCCGGTGGTGTAGTAGGCCTTGACGGACTTGTAGTTTTCGAGGTTGTTCCGCCGGACTTGGATGTGGTTTTCCAGCGCTTGGGTCTGCTCGATGGCGGTCCAAGTTTGTTGGAGGGTAGCGAAGCCCTGGTCGACGGCGAAGGCGGCGGTGCTATAGTTGAAGCCCCAGGGGTAGTAGCCACCGTAGAAGCCGTAATACTGGGCCCGGGCCTGGGAGGCCGCCGCCGATACCAGTAAAAAGCTAAATAATATCAATAGTTTTTTCACGAAAGCCACCTCCATACCCACTCTATTATCGGTGAAACCCGCCCAAGGTTTCCCCACCCGGAAATAATTCCACCATTCCACCCCTGAAGCAAGCCAAGGATCCCAAATCCAGGCACAATTCCATTGGCAGAAGCACCCGCCGGAATTATGAGGAGGCATGCAAATCGGCCTCGACCGCCTGCTGCGCTTTCACCGCAAGTGTTTCCAAGGGAAACGCGTCGCCCTGCTCGCCCACCCGTCCTCGGTGGACAAGCACCTGCGCCACGCCCTCGAGGTCTTGCAAGAAGAAGCTTCCGCGCGGGTCGTCGCCCTCTTCGGCCCCGAGCACGGCATCCACGGCCAGGCCCAGGACATGGAATCGGTGGTCGGTTCCACGTATCGCGGCATTCCCGTCTACAGCCTCTACGGACACGACGAGGCCAGCCTCAAGCCGACGCGCGAATCCCTGAAGGACGTCGAGGTCCTGATCTGCGACCTGCAGGACGTCGGCGCGCGCTACTACACCTTCATCTACACCATCGCCTTCTGCATGGAGGTCGCCAAGGAGACGGGCACGAAGGTCCTCGTCTTGGACCGCCCGAATCCCATCAACGGCCATCAAGTCGAGGGCAATCTCGTCGCGCCGGGTTTTCGCAGCTTCGTCGGCTGGTTTCCGCTCGCCGTTCGCCACGGTATGACGGTGGGGGAACTGGCCCAGATGTTTCGGCATGAATTCGATCTCAAGTGCGACTTGGAGGTCGTGACGATGAAGGGCTGGCATCGGCGCCGCTACATGGATGAATTGGACACGCCCTGGGTCCTGCCCAGCCCCAACATGCCGACCGTGGACACCGCGGTCGTCTATCCGGGGATGTGCCTGATCGAGGGCACCGAGCTGAGCGAGGGACGCGGGACGACGCGGCCCTTCGAGTTTTTCGGCGCACCCTACGTCGATCCTGAGGCCCTGGCGAGGCGCTTGCGCGAGTTCCGCCTGCCCGGCGTGCGCTTCCGCCCGATCTATTTCAAGCCCGGCTTCCAAAAACACGCCGGACAAACCTGCGGCGGCGCCCAGCTCCACGTCACGCGGCGCAAGGCCTTCAAGGCGCTGCTCACCGGCGTGGCGGCGCTCAAGGCGGTGCACGACCTTTACCCCAAGGAGTTTCAGTTCCGCCACCGCGCCTACGAGTTCGTCGACAAGATCCCGGCGATCGACCTCTTGGCCGGCAACGCGAAGCTGCGGACCCAGCTGGAAACAGGCGCCTCGCTCAAAGAGATCGAAGGCTCCTGGGAAGACGAGCGCCAGGCCTTCCTGGAGACGCGGAAAAAATATCTCTTGTATACCTAGTGCGCGGCCCGGCAGGTCTCGCAGGGGCAGATTTGCCGCAGCAATTCGTAGGAATAGATCCCCGTCTCGTGCCGGTCGGTGAAAGTGAACTGGAGGGCGTACCAGCCGACGGGCTGGGCCTTGAGGATGTCGATCTTCTGGCCGCCCAAGGCGGAGAGGGGCAAGAGACCGGTGGCGACGCGCTCCGGGACCTCCTTGCAGACGGCGCAGGGACAGGCGCGGCGCAGGAAATCGGAGGGAAAGACGCTGGTATGTCCGTCTTGCCACTCGATTTGAATGCCTTGGTTGACTCGGTTGATGGCTTTGGGCTGCATTTCGAACCTCGGTGGGCTCCCTAGCCCGGAGCGGGCGCGATGTCAAAGCCGCCGCGAGGCGAAGGGTCCAAAACCCGCAACTTTAACCTAAAGAAGCAGAAAAAAATACCATTCCCCGGGGCACGATTAGAATCTGGAAGGATTCACCATGAGTGCACCCTTGGGGCCAACCCGGCCGCCAAACCCTCGAGGCCTTGCCGCTACCGTCGAAGCCTCCCCTCAGCTCGAACCCGAGAACCCCCGACTTGAGCCCAAAGCTTGGGCCGAGCGAGACCGCCGCGACGCCTACCGTCCGGCCGAACGTCGAACCGATTTCAAACAGGACCGCCCCGTCTCCATCCTGGCCCAGCAGCGACCGCCGCGTACGGCAATGCCGGTGCCGACCCAGGTGGAAATCGCCTCCGGCCTCAGCCTACCTTCCACCCTCCGGGAAAGCCCCGATGCGCCGACCCGGGTCCTCGCGGTCCTGGCGCACCTCGAGCGCAACCTCCAGCCTTCGCACTATGACCACACCCGGCGCATCGATCTCGAGGCCGGCCTCGTCCGCTGCGACTGCTCGCAATTGGTCAGCGAAATCCTCGAGGAGGCCGCACCCGCCGCCGCCCTCCAGGCGCGCGGCCTGGCGGCGCAGATCTTCGCCGGCATCCGAAGGGTCGATCCGGCCCGGCCCAGCGAGGGCTGGCAGCGGATCCTGCGCATCGCCGATATCAGGCCCGGCGACGTGATCGCCTGGCCGACGCCGCCGGGGCTGCCCTCCCGCGTCAGCGGCCACGTCGTCATCGCCGTCGGCCCACCGGAGGCCTACCGCAACGGCTACCTGGTGCGCATCGCCGACTCCACCTCCCTGCCGCACGGCGAGGACACGCGCGCGGGCGGCTCGGGCTTCGGCTTGGGCACGATGTATTTCGAGGTGGATCCGGCCACCGGCGAAGGCATCGGCTACGGCTGGACCGGCCGTTATTCCACCAACTACGTCCTACGCACCCCGATCGCGGTCGGAAGGCCGCGCGGCGAGAGAGGAACCCGACCATGAGCGAGATCACCCTCGGCACCCTACGGATCGTCGACAACGGCGACGGCGTCTTTCGAAACCGCGCCCCAGCCGCCACCGCGCGCCTGCGCCCCGGCATCCGCCGCGAGGCGGACCGCATCCTGGACGCCGAGGGCCGCGAGCTGCGGCCCGACGCCGCAGAGGTGCGGACGCTTTTGGCCACGCTGGGCCTCACCAGCCTCCAGGGACTGCGTCTCTCCCCCGCCGGGCAATACCTTGCCTCCGTATCCGAGGCCGAGCGCCTCGCCCGCGAGGGCAGGACGCCCGAGGCCCGGCGGAATCTCGAGGCCGCGCGCGAGTGGGCGCGCCAGGCCGGCCTAACCTTCAACGAGACGCGGGCGGAACAAATCTTGATGCGAAGCGCCGTCGCCGAGTTGGGGCAATTGGAGACGGAGGCCCGCGCGGCGGCCGAGGCCGGAAATGTCGTCGCTTTCGAGGACGCCCGCCAGGCGGCCCGCGACGTGATGGGCCGTCTCGGCACTCCTTTCGAGCAGCGGGAGAGCTCCGGCCTGCCTTTCCCTCCCTCCCGCGCTCGGACCTTGGAGATCCGGGCCCTGCGCCAGGCCCGCCCCGCCCTGCTGCAGCGGGCGACGAGCCTGGCCGAGTCGGGCGCGGTCGCGCGGCTTCAGGAGACGCTGGCGCGCCTGCGCTTAACCTATTCCCGAGCCGGCGACCCCCTGACGGAGGAAACCGCCGCGCAGCTGCAAGCCCTGGAGCGGCGCGCCCACGCGCAGGCCCTGCCGGATTATTTTCGCCGGGCCGAGGAGGCCGCGACGCAGGGGCAGGTCGAGGAGTATCGACGCCTCGCCGCGCAGGTGCGCGACGCGGCCCGCCTGTCCGGGACTCCCTTCCCCCGCGATTCCGAGACGCGCCTGCAGGTCCTCGAAAGCCGAGCCTTCACCGTCTCGGCCACCCGTCTGTTGGACCAGCTCGAGCCGAGAATCGCGCGCGCCCGGCAACGCGAGGAAGAAATCGACATGGATGAAGTGCGGATCACGCTGCAAAGGTCTCGAGAGCACGCGACGCTCTCCGGCAGCCCCTGGAACGCGGACCAGACTTCCCGCGCCGAGCGGCTGCGCGCCCAGGCCTTCGAGGCCAACCTCGCCTATCGGTTTCGCCAGGCCCGCGAGGCCGCCGCCCAGGGCAAGGTGGACGACACCCTCGTCCCGCTGCGCGCCGCCCGCGAGATGGCCGCCCAGGGCGGGATCGTCTTCGATGAGGCCCGGGCCGCGACCTTGCTAAATCAAGCCTTGATCAACGGCGTCGAGCTCTCCTTCCGCAACGCGGCCTGTTTCGCGCTCTCGCTCGACGAGCCCAATGCCCGCGTCCACCTCGAGACGGCCCGCGACTACTGCGCGCGCCTCCACCAGGTCTTTCCGGAGGACCGCGCTCGGGAGGTTTTGGCCTTGCTTCGCCGCCCGCGCCGCGAGCGGCAGGCGCGCTTGGCGGCAGGACGCTGCTCCGCGCTACTGCATACCGGCCAGAGTTATCGGCCGGAAGAAGCGGCCGAAGACCCATGATATCGCCGGACCGAATCCGTTCGAACTTTTTCTGAGTCCCTGGCTATTTTCGCGGGATTTATTCGCTAGGTGGGGTCCCCGGATGCGCGTTAAGATTCCTTCATCCCGCATGAAGGCCACCGACTATATTCTGAACGCCCTGCTTCAAGAAAAACTTGACCATGTCTTCATGGTCCCGGGCGGCTTGATCGACAACTTCTACCCGGCGCTTTGCGCGACGCCGGGAATCCGCCCCATCGTCGCCGCGCACGAGGCCGGGGCCGCCTACATGGCCGACGGCTACGCGCGGGCCTCGGGGCGCTTCGGCGCCTGCTTCGTCATCGGCGGACCGGGCGTCACCAATGCCGTCACCGCGCTCTCGGCGGCCTTAACCGACCAGAGCCCCCTCTTCCTGCTCACCGGCGAGGTGCCGACGGATTGGGAGGGGCGCGGCGGCTTCCAAGACGCAAGCGCCGCGGGCCTCAACGACGTCGAGATCCTGCGCCCCGTCACCGCCTACGGCTACGAGGTCGAAAGCCCGCACCTGCTGCACTTTCACCTGCGCGCGGCCCTGCGCCAGATGATGGGGGCGCGGCGGGCGCCGGTTCACTTGAGCGTGCCGGTCAACGTCCAGACCGCCGAGATCGCCGCGCCCTACGAGCCTCTGCCCTCCAATTACTATCTTCCCCGCTCGCTCGACGAGGCCGCGACCCGGGCCTGCATGGAAGGCCTGACGGTCAACAACGACAAGGAAGCCCCGCGTCGTATCGCAATCCTCGCCGGCTACGGCGTCGAGCGCTCCGGCGCCGCCGCGGCCCTAAGGGCCTTCGCGGAGCGCTACGATATTCCCGTGGCCGCCACCCTGCGCGCCAAGGGCGTCTTTCCCGAGGACCACCCCCTCTCGCTGGGGGTCTTCGGATATTCAGGAACCCGCCACGCCTGCGAGACGCTGCTCTCGGGCGAGGTCGAGGCCCTGATCGTCCTGGGCTCCGGCCTCAACCAGCGCGACACGATGTTTTGGGAAAAACGCTTCCGGCCCTCGCACCTGCTCGTCCAGGTGGACCTCGACCCCGGCGTCATCGGAAAAAATTACGCCGTAGACGTCGCCGTCACGGGAGACTGCCTGAGTTTTTTACAAAAGCTCGCGGAGGCCCCGGAGACCTTCGCCAACTCCCTCGAAGACGGCAGGGCCCTTCGCCGGCAATGGCTGCAAGCGATTCGCGCCAAAGGCCCGCGGCTCTACGAGCCCGAAAACGCCTCGAGCGACGCCACGCCGATCCATCCCGCCCGCGCCGTCGCCGAGCTGCGCCGCGTCCTGCCTCGCGAAGGGGTCTTACTGGTCGACTCGGGCGCGCATCGCGCCTTCGCCGGGCATTACTGGGAGGCCTACGGTCCCGGCCGCTATATCTCCGCCACCAACTTGGGCCCGATGGGCTGGGCGATTCCCGCGGGGATCGGCGCCAGGCTGGCGCGGCCCGAGCTGCCGCTCGCGGTGCTCACCGGCGACGGCTGCATGCAGATGCACGGCATGGAGGTCGCGACCGCCGCCCGCTATCGGGTGCCGATGCTCTTCGTGGTCTTGAACAACCGGGCCCTGGGCAACGTCTACCTGCGGGCCCGCAAGATGGGACCCGGCCCCGCCGATCTCACCGAGATCCCGCTCAAGGATTGGGCCGCCTTCGGCCGCGCGCTCGGGGCGGAGGGTATCGTGGTCGAAAGGCCCGAGGATTTGTCCGCGGCCTTCCAGCGCGGACTCGCCACGCCGGGGCCCTGCGTCGTCGACGTGCGCTGCGGTCGCGACTACGCGACGCCCGTCGCGCCCTGGACCCAGGCCAAGCAAGAATGGATGGACGACGAATAGGAGGCGCCCATGGCCCGACTGCCGGACCCCACCGCCGCCCTCGACCCCGAGGCCCGCAAACTCTACGACGCCATGGCGGCCAAGCGCGGCCGCATCGACGGGATGTACGGCGCCATGTTCAACCACCCGGCCTTGGTCGAGCACGTGGCCGATCTTGGCGCCTACCTGCGTTTTGGCGCAACGCTGCCCGGCGAGATCCGCGAGCTGGCCATCCTGCTCGCCGCCCGCCGCTTGGGCGTGCCCTATGAATGGGTCAAGCACGTCCCGCCCGCCGAGGCCGCCGGCCTGAGCGCGGACGTCATCGAGGCGGTCCGCCAGGAGAAGGACCTTGAGACCTTCTCCCCGCTCTACCCCAAAATCGCGCAGGCGGTTTCGATCGTCCTTGCGGAACAATCGCTGCCGGCGGACCTGCAGGCGAGGCTGGAACAGGAACTCGGATTGAAGGGCGTCTTGGAATTGGTGATCTTGGTGGGCTTCTACCGAATGATCGCGGGATTCATTCGGGCCTTCGACGTTCCCCTGCCCGCGGACGCCCGCCAGCCCTTTTAAGTGGCCATTTCCACGAAAGCCTCCCGCGCCTCGCGGACAAAGCGCCGGAGCAGC
>JADYZQ010000321.1 GCA_020853015.1 Deltaproteobacteria bacterium | reverse complement strand
TGATGGGCGTGGGGTTCGGCGGCGGCTTCGGCGGACCGCCGCGGCGTATCGTCGAGACGCGCACCCTGCGCGTGGAAAACATCCCGGTACAGGTGGAGATTTTCCACCGGAGCGAGATCCCCCGCGATACGATTCGCCGCATCGAGGAGGGACTGCGCCGCATCTTCGAGGAAGGCGTCTCCCCCGTCGATTTCGACGGCGAGGCCGAGAACCTTGCGGGCGATCGGCATTTCATCCTGCAGCGGCTTCGCAACGGCGGTCCCACGATGCGGGCCCGCTTGGAGATCAGCGCCTTGGGGACGCTTGCGCGCTTCGAGATCACGGAGGCAGGAAAGCGCCCCTACGTGCTCGCCCCGGAGCCCGCGGAACCCGAAGGGCCCGCCGAGGTTTCCGCGGCAGAGCCCGAACCCGCTCCGGAGGGCGCGGAGGTGGAATCGGTTTCCGAAGCGCCCCCTCCCGCCATCGCGGTCTCCGAGGCCTTGCCCAGCGCGGCACCGGCTGCTGAAATCCCCACCCGCCTGGGAGTCGCGGTCCCCGAGCTTCCTCTGGAAATCCTGGGCCAAGTTGCGGAGGCCTGGCAGCGCTTCGAGGCCCCCGCTGTCCGGGATTTGGACCGGATTCGCGAGGTCTTTCCCGAAGCAGGCCCCATCCTTAGCCACCTCGCCGAGCTTCAGGCGGGAGGAGAGCCCTGGGGAGAGGTGCGAGCCCGCGCGGGCGACATCCTGCACGATATCTTTTCCGATACCGGGATTGCCGGCAGCGCCCGCGCGGAGATCTGCCTCCGTCTCCTCGAGGCCCTGCAGCGCCCCAACCGGCGGAACGGCCCGGATAATGTATTAAACAATTTGGAGGCCGCAGCGCAGCGTCTTGCGGAGCTGCGCGAGGAGGCCCTGCCCGGTGAGCTCCCCGAGCCGGCCACGATTCCATCGCCCGCGGACTACGATCCCGCGGCGATCACGGGCGTCCCTCCCGGTCTGCGCCTGCGTCCGTCGCATCATCGCCTGATCGGCGTCAGTCCCTGGGTGCAGCAGTTCGAAATCATTCCAGGCTCTCAACACCCTGCCGATTCCTTTGAGCGGGAGGAGGTTCGAATAGGCGCCGCTGAGGAAGCGCTTGTGACACACTTGTTTGAGAAAATTCGTAATGTCGAACCCTGGGAGGCAGGGCAAGAGGTATTTTATTTCCTGGCCGAGCGACTCCGGGAATGTGAGGACGGGGACCTATCCATTCCCCAGTTTGGTGGAATTCTCCTTGGGGTCCAAGACCTCCTTCAGCAACACAGATTGTTGGGTCACGAGATCATTCCTGAACCGGTTGTAGCTGAGAAAGGCATTGGATGGCTGGAAGTCGGGCCAAACGAGCTGCTTTCCACAGCATATTCAAGAATGGTCCTCCGAAGCTGGATGAGAGGAAGGGATAGGATCTTCTTGGGTACCTTGGTGCGAAAATTAATTCGTACTTGGGACGGACGGGATGATCGCGGGATCGTAGACCCTACGCCCCGGGACCGGGAGCGGTCTCGGGGAGGTTCGAACAGTCCTCCGGCTCCTGCCGCGCCGCATGAAGGCCCCCCCACGATCGCTTCAGTGGTTTCCAACCTTGATTCCGAAAGCGGTTTATCAGGGCTTCGCGAAACTTCTCCAAGGGACTTAGATCCGGTTGAGGAACCCATGTCGGAACCGAAACCCGCAGAGGCGGTGCCGGCGGCATTACCCGAGTCCCTAGTCCCCAGGAGCGAATCCGATGTTCGTTTTCTCGGCGAAGGACCGGCAGTGGCGGAACGCCCCGAGGCGCCCGGCCGTCCGCAGGCTGATTGGGGCGAGGTGCGCGCCCGCCTTGAAATGCTGGGCGCCGAGATCCGACGTCTCGAGGCGCGAGATCCGGAGCGCGCCGCAGCGGCGCGCGGACTCTATCTTCAGATCCGAGCCCTGCGCGAGCAGGGCGTCTCCGCGCCCGGCGCCATGGAGGCCGCTCGCCTCCTCTCCGAGCATCTGGGGCGCGGCACCAGCCTGCGCAACGTCGAGCGCGACCTCCGCGCCGCCTCCCGTTCGCGGATCTTGGTCCGCCTGGCCGAGTGGCTGGAGGCGGGGCCCGAGTGGGGGCCCGTCGTGCGCCGCGCGATGAACTTGTTCCGGGAATTGGTCCCTGCCCGCGCTTGGAGTTTCCGCCGCAGCCTCAGCGCCCTCGAAGTCCTCGAACAGGTCCTGCAGGGCGATCCGGCGAGGCTTAGCCCGCAACAATGGATGGATCTCTTCGACTCGTTCGAGGCGAGAATCCGCCGCGAGGCGCCCTTCGCCGAGGTCTTGGCCGAGCTTCGGGCCTTGGAACGACGCTCCCGCCCCGCCGCCGTCGCGGCGCCTAACTCCGAAGCCGTCGTCTCGGAGGAGGCGCCTCGCGTCGAACGCCGTCCCACCCTCCTGCCGCCCCTCGCGCCGGTTTTCTCGGAGTTGGAAATCACGGCTCCCTTGATTTTGCCCCAGGGGGACGGAGGCTATCGGCAGGTTTCCGTGGAGTCCTTCTCGACCGGCCTCGTTCCCGGACAAGGCCTGACCGGGCTCTTTTCCCGTCCCGTCCGCTCGGAGCAGGGGCCGCTCGAGGCGATTTCGCATCGTTCCGAAAGCTCCGTTGAAATCGCTCCCCTGAGAATGACCCCCGAATCGGCGCCGGTCGACGAGCTGGAGGCCTTGCGGGAAGATTTGACGGGCCTGTCGCGTCGCGAGGCCGTCCTTCGCGTCCTGAATTGTCTTGAGCGCCGTCTCTCCTTGACGATCGGCGATCCCCTGGCGATGGCCGCGGAATTGCGGCGGCAAGTCCACCGGCTGCCCGCGGATTTTCTACCGCGGCTGCGGGGCGTCGTCCGCGAACAAGGGCTGGGTAACGAGTCCTTCCTCAGCGGCGAGTCTTTGAACGGCCTCGGCCTGAATCGCCGCGAGCGTCGTGCACTGGCAAGCCAAAGCCGGATTCGCACCTTGGATCAATACCTCGCCCTTCTGGAAGGCATGGCCCCTCGAGCGGCCGCCGGAGGTGCGCCCGCGGGTCGCACGGCGCCTCGTTCCTCGCGGCGCGCGCCGGGTCGGGCCGCCCGGCCGGAGCCGCGCGAAAGCGAGGCCCCGCCGCCCTCCGCAAGTCCGGGAGAGCGCGCGGACCCCCCTCAACCCGCCGAAGCCTCGTCGCCGCTCGCCGTGGAACTTCCTTCCTCCGTTCCCGAACCGGAGTCTCTTCGGCCTCCCCTGGCCGAAGAAGTTCGGGCGCCGGAAATCCCGCCGACGGGGGAGGCGGAACAAAATGCCGCGGCCGTCTCGGCGGTCCCCGAGGTCTTGAGCGCCGCGGCTCGCGCTTCAGTTTCGGAGCCGGCGCCTGTCGCCGACGTCGAAACGCTTGAACGGCCTTCACACCCTCCAGAGATCGCGACGCCGATCGAGGTCGCGACCTTGCCCCCGGGCGAAGCCCGTCCGACGCCGCCGCCTTCCCGTCCCAGCCCGATTCCAGCGCGTCCCCCGCGGCTCGCCTCCTGGATCCCCGAGGGATCCGGCTTGACGGTGGCGCGCATCGAGGGCTACCTGCGCGCCAACGAGATGCAGCGCCGGCTCATCGTGCCGCCGACCTTGGAGGAATTCGCCGCCGCGCGCGCCGCCCTGGAGAACCGTTTGCCCGGCGCGGAACCCGCGGAGGCCGAGTCGATCCGCGCCTGTCTGCGCTCCTTGGACGAGGCCCTGCGTGAACCGACGGCGGAAGAGATCCAGGCCTTCAACCGCGTCTCCCTCGACGGCATGAGCGAGACGGCGCAGTCCCGCTTCGCGGCGCTTTCCGAAAACGCGCAGCGCGGCCTTTATTTGCTCCTCTTGGCCCTGCCTCAGGCGCAGCGGGGAAATCTCGCGGCGTTTTTGGCGAATCCCGAGGCGCTTCGCCTGCGCGGCGGGATGGAGGAGGTGCTGAGCGGCGTGGCCTTCCTGCACGATTTGGGGGTCCGCGGCTACGAGCACGGCTTCGTGCCGGTGCCCGGCAACGCGAAGTACCTGGGCCTCGAGGAAAACCCCGTCCAAGGTACCCACGGCGAGTATCAGGAGGCCCTGCGCACGGCCCTCGATCCGGCGGTGGAGCGGGTGTGGATGGGGGCGCCGTTGCGGATTCGCTGGCATCGCCTACCGCTGGAGCAGCGGGAGTTCATTGAGCGCGAGGTTCGTCCGCTCTTCGAGAACCGCGGCTACGATTACACCCGGCAGCAGGCCTCCGAGGTGGACCAGGTCTATCGGACCGTCGCAGGACGGCGGCGCCTGGCCGAGGTCAAGGTCTCGCGGCGCTCCAACTATTCCCCGGGACCCGAGGAGATCGGCAAGATTTTGCTGCAGGTATTCCGCCACGGCCTATTGGTCCGCCAGCACGACTTGGAAGGCATGGACTACCGAATCACCGCGCCCAGCGTCGATTCACGGTGGATCCTGCGGCTGCGGGAGATCCTGGGCCGCACCGGCGTGCCTTGGACCCTGACGGTGCGCGAGACGGCCGCGGGCCGGGAGCAGGTCTTCGAATCCGGGATGAGCGCGCTGCGCGGCGGCGGCGCCTTGTCCGCCCGGCGCCTGCGTCCCTTCCCTGCGGCGCCCGGCAGAACGGAGGCGGAGCCTCCCGCCGGCGCTCGCGTCGAGACCCCGGGCGAGGCCGAGCCCTGGAGCGAGGCCATGGTGGATTTCTTGAACCTTGGTCTTGAGGGGCCGCAACGGCTTTCGCGGCGCCTCAATCGGGAGGCCAGTCAGGCGCAGTTGATAGCGGACCTCCGCGTCATCCAGCAACGGGCCTTGGCGGAGGAAATCGAGGTCTTCATGGCCGGCGAGGGAGCCGCCTTGCCGGAGCCGCGGCAACGGCGCATCGCGGAGTTGCTCCGCCAATTTCGCCTTCATCAAGGCGAGACGATGAGCCGAAACCGGACCGGGATCCTGTTCGAGATCGCCGCCCTCGCTGTCGGGGAACGTCTGACGGCCGAGGAGCTGAGCGCCGGAGGCGACGCCGCCATCCGTGGCGTGGAGCGAAGCCTGCGCAACAACCGGGGTATGTGGCTCTCCAGCTTGGCGAATTGGAGGGAATCCCTCGACGCCCTCGAGGCCCTCTCTCGCGAGATGAGCGCGGCGGAGTTGGAAGAAAGCCTGTCGGAGTATTCCGCGGACCGCGTCGTGGACATCTCCACGGATGTCTTGGGCCGGGGCGGCTTGAGCCTGCGTGAAATGCAGGCCGCCATCGAGGAGGGCCGGATGAACGTCGAGGTCGAGGTCCATGACGCCGTCCGCGTGATCGTCGAGCTTTACGACGCCCTGCGCGGGGAGTTGAGGCTCCGCGAGGAATAGGGCAGGAGTTTTCCTTTCAAATCTTGATCCCCGCCTTGGCGAGCAAGGCGCCATAGAGGAAATACACCCCCGCCATGACGGCGAGGCCCAACGGCATCGCGACCGCGAAGGGAAGGTGCTTGAGCAGGAGGGGCAGGATCAGAAAAAAGGCCAACGAGGGCACGACCATCCAGAAGACGCCGTAGGAGAGGGCCGAGACGCGCTGGACGTCGCGGGTGTCGTAGTAGAGCCAGATCATGGCGAGAACGGCGGTCACCGGCAGCGAGGCGATGATCGAGGCGAACCAGGTGTGGCGTTTGGCGATCTCGGAGATAGCGGCGATCAGCAGGGCGGAGATCAGGGTTTTGAGTAGGAGGTGCATAGTGTGACGGAGAGGTCCCCCTAGGCGCTGTTGCATACGCTGTAGGCGCCGTTCGCGAACGGCGCCTACGGAGGTCGCTATTGCGTTGAAGCTCTAACCACCTCGTTCGCCGATGGACCCTACCAACCCAAGATATACGCGAACATCAAGGGCGCCACGATGGTGGCGTCGCTCTCGACGATGTACTTCGGCGTCTCCAGCCCCAGCTTGCCCCAGGTGATTTTTTCGTTGGGGACCGCGCCGGAATAGGAGCCGTAGCTCGTCGTCGAGTCGCTGATCTGGCAGAAGTAGCCCCAAAGCGGCACCTCGGGGCGTTGCAGGTCCTGGTGCAGCATCGGCACGACGCAGATCGGAAAGTCGCCGGCGATGCCGCCGCCGATCTGGAAGAAACCCAGCGAGTGGTTTTTGGTGAGCTTGGTGTACCAGTCGGCCAGCTCGATCATGTACTCAATGCCGGTGCGCACGGTGTGGACGTTCTTCACGTCGCCTTCGATCACGTGGCCCGCGTACATGTTGCCCAGGGTCGAGTCCTCCCAGCCCGGCACGAACATCGGGAGGTTTTTCTCGGCGGCCGCCAGCAGCCAACTGTTCTTCGGCTCGATTTGATAGGCGCCCTTCAATTTTCCGGACAATAAGATCTTGTAGAAAAACTGATGCGGGAAGAAGCGCTCCTTCTTGGCCTCGGCCTCCTGCCAGGCGTCGACGCAGATCTTCTCGATGACCCGCATCGCCTCGTGCTCGGGGATGCAGGTGTCGGTGACGCGGTTCAAGTGCCGGTCGAGTAGGGCCTTCTCCTGCTCGGGCGTCAGGTCGCGGTAGTTGGGGATGCGCTCGTAGTGGTCGTGGGCGACCAGGTTGTAGACGTCCTCCTCGAGGTTGGCGCCCGTGCAGCAGATCCCGTGCACCTTGTCCTGGCGGATCATCTCGGCCAGCGAGAGGCCCAGCTCGGCGGTGCTCATCGCGC
>JADYZQ010000320.1 GCA_020853015.1 Deltaproteobacteria bacterium | reverse complement strand
ACGCCGAGGGCCGCCTCGACCCCAAGGTCTTCCAGCGCCTCGCCTCCGAGGTCGCCGAGCTGCGCGCGGCGGGCAAGAAGGTGATCCTGGTCAGCTCCGGCGCCATCGCCGCGGGCATGAAGCGCCTGGGTTTTGCGAAGAAGCCGCACCTGATCCCGCAGAAGCAGGCGATGGCCGCCGCCGGCCAGACCGCCCTGATGCACGAGTACGAAAAGGCCTTCGCCAAGCGCGAGATCAACGTCGCCCAGATCCTGCTCACGCGCGACGACCTCGCCAATCGCCGCCGCTTCCTCAACGCGCGCCATGCGATCGCCGAGCTGCTGCGCCTCGACGTGATCCCGATCATCAACGAGAACGACACCGTGGCGGTGCACGAGATCAAGATCGGCGACAACGACAACCTCTCCGCCCTGGTCACCAACGTGGCCGAGGCCGACCTGCTCGTCATTCTGACCGACATCGACGCGGTCTACGACGCGGACCCCAAGATCAAGAAGGACGCCAAGCGCCTGGGCCTCGTCGAAAGCATCGACAGGGGCCTGTGGAAGGGCGCCTCCGACACGCTGCGCGCCGGCTCCACCGGCGGGATGCGCACCAAGCTCGAGGCCGCCGAGAAGGCCGCCGACTACGGCGTGACGACGATCATCGCCAACGGACGCGAGCCCAAGATCGTCGAGCGCCTGCTCGCCGCCGAGGACTTGGGCACGGTGATCCTCCCGAAGGGCGGCACCGACCGCCTCACCGCGAAGAAGCACTGGATGGCCTATACGCTTAGGCCCGCCGGCGCGCTGTTGGTCGATGCGGGCGCCAAGGAGGCCCTGATCGGCAAGGGCAAGTCTCTGCTACCCTCCGGCGTCCGCGCCGTGGAAGGCGAGTTCTCCCAGGGCGACCCCATCGACGTGAAGGTGGAAGGGGAGGAGCCCTTCGCCCGGGGTTTGAGCAGCTACAGCGCGAAGGAGCTCGGCCTCATCAAGGGCTGCAAGACGAGCGAGATCGAGAAGCTCCTGGGCTACAAATATTTCGACGAGGTAATCCACCGCGACGACCTGGTCCTGCTCGGCGATAAACCCAAGTGAGGCGCGGCGGCGTAGGAGCCTTATGCATTTAAAAATTTCCAGCTTGGCTTTGCTGTGCCTCGCCCCCGCCTTGGCCCTGGGCCAGGCCGGCGAGACCGCCATCGTCAAGCAGGCCGTGCAGCTCCAGCAAGAGGCCCCGGCCGACACGCGCATCGCCGACTTCTTCGAGCAGATGAAGGCTAACCCCCTCGACCCCGGTGCGCACGTCAAGCTGGGCGATATCTATCATGAGCGCGCCCTTTACGAGCTGGCGATCCAGTCTTACCGCCACGCCCTCGAATTGCAACCCAAGCTCGCGACGGCCCACCTCGGCCTGAGCCAGGTCTTTCGCAAGAAGAAAATCCCCGCCCTCGAGCTCGCCGAGATGGAGGCCGCGGTGGCCGACGCCCCCGAAGACCCCGCCCTGCGCCTGAAGCTGGGCACCCTCTACATGGAGCCGGCGCACTTCGACTACAAGAAGGCCAAGAAGCAGTTCGAGGCCTTGAAAAAAATCCAGTCCCCCCTGGCCCTCGAGTTGGGCGCCAAGATGGGATTGGACTAATCCCGCCGATTGCAGTACCTTTTTCGCTCCAATCTGCAATGACGGGAGGCTTCCGATGCGATCCATCGTTTCACTCGCTTTGGTTCTTCTATGGTTGGCGGCCCCGGCCGCCCTCAGCGCCCAGACCGGAGGGAGCAACCCCAACTCCAAGAGCGCCCTCGAGTTGGGCCAGACTCCGACGGACGTCTCCGTTGAGGTCGAAAACGTAGTCCAGAGCGGCATGACCCGCATCATCGACGGCATCAAGGAGGCCGGCGATCTGGTCAAGAAAAACCAGTGGGAGGACGGAGACGCCAAGCTGCAGGAGGTGCGCGATTTCATCCGCCAGGCCATGGACAAGATGAAGGCGGTGGAGGGGGATGAAGAGCGCGAGCTGAGCTTCGGCAAAATTTTGAATTATCTCGACGACGCCGACTACGCCATCGACCAGCGCCGCAAATCCCCGGCCCTGCAGAATCTCACCCAGGCCTACAAGATGACGGTGGCGCTCTCAAAGAGCCCCGTATTGAAGCTCGTCGCCTCGAAGGTCTCGCTCTACCTCGCCAACCAACAGATCCAGGGCAAGAACTACGCCAGCGCGGGCGCCTTTCTCGACCGGGCCATCGACAGCCTGACCGCGGTCCAGCAGGATCCCGGCCTCAACCAAAAAGAGATCAACGCTCTGAAGAATTCCATCGTCATCGCCCACCAGCAGGTCATCAACGGGCAGCGCTACGACGGCAGCTACATGAGCAAGCTCTACCAGCGCGCCACCGCGGCGACCAGCAACGCGCTCTACCAGTACTACGACATGTGGACGCGGACCCCGGTGCCCTGGGAGGCCTGGGAGTAGTGCCGGCAACGCGCTTTTATCAAAGGCCCGGCTTCTATTTCCTTCTGTTCGCGTTATTTCTCGCGGTGTTGCTGCTCTCGGAGGGAGTGCCCTTTCGCGGCGAAAAGGCTTCGTTGGGGCCGAGGGAGAACCCCCACGCGGCGGGGCCGCCGCATGAATTTCCGGCACGTTTCGCCTTGGCCGCTCAGGACCCGCTTAAGGCCGAATCCATCCAGCTGGGCGCGGAGATCTTCTATCAAACTCCGAAGTTCGCCGCGAAATACGTCGGCAACGGCCTTTCCTGCAACAGCTGCCACTTTCAGGGCGGCACCCAACAGGGGATGTTGGGCCTGGTGGGCGTCGCGCTGAAATACCCCGAGTTCGATCCGCGGGCCGGGCGGACAGTGACCTTGCAAGAGCGGCTCCAGAGCTGCTTTCTGCGCAGCCTGAACGGCAGGGCCCCTCCGGATGGCAGCGCCGTCCTGCAAAACCTCGTCGATTACGTGAGCTATCTTTCGACCGGCGTCTCGAAGGACCAGCACTTGGAGTGGCGGGCCTTGGATTGGATCCCCGCTTCGGAACGGACCCCCCTCGACAAGCTCGATCCGGCGGCGGGCCGGGCGCTCTTCGAGCAAAAGTGCGCCGCCTGCCACGGCCGAAGCGGCGGCGGCGACGGTTGGGCCCCGGCCCTCTGGGGCGACAAGACCTTCAACGACGGCTCGGGCTTGGCGCGGGTCTACACCTTGGCGGGCTTTCTCTACCGGGCGATGCCGCTCTCTTCGCCGTCGAGCCTGAGCCTCGAGCAGGCCCAGCAGGTCGCGGCCTACCTGGACGCGCTGCCCCGCCCGATATTTTCGGGCAAAGCCCAAGATTATCCCGGAGGAGACATTCCTTCGGACGCCGTGTATTACCCGCAAAAATACTTGGAAAATCCCCTCGCGGCGCGCCTGAAGCTTGAGGGTGGAGAGGTCGCAGACTAACTGATTTCGGTCAGTGAAGCGCTTGTGATTCATGGTTATAACAACTTTATCTAAACAGGAGGCATTTATGACTTCATTTCTAAAGATATTCAGCTCCGTCCTAGCCCTGGGTTTTCTGTTTGCCTTCGCGGCCCCGGCCTATTCCCAAAGCGATCCCGATCGTCAGGCGATGATCGAGCGCCATGAGAAGATGGCCAAGGCCCATCAAGAGATGGTGAAGTGCCTCAAGTCGAAGAAGAGTCTCGACGAGTGTCGCGCCAAAATGAAGGAAAGCTGTCCCATGATGCAAGGCGGCGCCTGCCCGATGATGGGCGAGGGGGCCGCCTGCGGCAAGGGCGGCGACGGCGCCTGCTGCCCCATGTGCGCGGAGGCGGGCTGCGGTTCCGGACACGGGCACCACGGGAAGGGCCGGTAAATCGGCGGGGGCCTAATCCTTTTCCGCGAAACGAGCCGGAACTTAAAAGAAGCGATGGAGGTATTTCCTTGGAAGCCCCTTATCCAGCGGCTAGACTATATCCATCTCCAAGGAATGACCATGGGATTTAAATTAATCTGCCGACGGATTGTTTCCTGCCTATTTTTAAGCGTTTTAACGATGTCGGCCTGCGGGGGAACTCCCCCCGACACGGGGCTGGGCAACAGCGGCGGCGGCGGAGACCTCGGCGCCTCGGCGCCGGATTCGGGCGACAACTTCAGCCTCGACCTGGCACTGGAATTGGCGAGGCTGGACCTGCAAGCCTATCAAATGCTGAACGACTTCGAGAACGGGCGGACCTTTACGCTACCCGCGCCCTACACCTTGGTGCAAACCTACCTGACCAGCGAGCCCTTCGCGGGCGAGAGTGCCGACGATAGCGTGCCCATCGCCTTCGTCGCCACCAAAGACCAAAACATCTACGTCGTGTTCCGCGGCACCAAGACGATCGTCGAGTGGTTGGACGACGCGCAGCTCGGCCAAGTGCCCTACTCTTTCCTCTCGAGCGGCGGCCTGACCGAACAGGGCTTCACGAGCGTCTACGCGACGATTCATTCCGAGATCGTTCAGACGGTGAAGCAACTGGCCCAGTCGGGGGATTTCACGACGCTCTACGTGACCGGACACAGCCTCGGCGCGGCGCTGGCGGTGTTGGCGGCGCCGGAATTGGCCAAGGCGACGCCTTTCGCCTCTCCCGTCATGTATAGTTTTGCCGGTCCGCGGGTGGGCAATCCCAAGTTCGGGCTCAATACCTACGATCCCAACGTCGCGACCAGTTGGCGGGTGGTCAACACCAACGACCTGGTGCCCAAGTTGCCCAACCAGGTGACGGTGATCTTCGAGGGCGGGACCTACAAGACCTATTTTTACCGACACGTCGAGACCGAGCTCGACATCACCTTCGGCAACCCCGTCTCGGGGCCCACCGACGTCACCGACATCGAATTCAACCACTCCTTGTGCAACTACTACAACACGCTCTGCGCGGAGACCGCCGACCCCCAGGCCTGCGAGCAGCAGGCGGGCGGGGCGGACGGCTGCAACACCTAGTCCCGGTGCACGGTCTGCGGGGAGAAGGCCGGCAGGCAGAGGGCGATGTATTCCGCCCCTTCCGGGTCGGGGCTGCTGTAGCGAACCCACTCGCCCTTGGCGGCGATCACCGCCTGGCCCGCGCCGACCTTCAGGCTGCCGCCCTCGAACTCCACGGTAAGCGATCCCTTCAGGACCAAGGTGTACTCGTCGAATTCCGGCCGCTGGCCCGGTTCGGTCCAACCCGCCGGACTCTGCATGTGGGCGAGGCTTAAGGCCTGGGTGTCCGTGTTCACCCTGCCGACGTATTCGCGGATGACCTTGGGTTTGTTGCCGGCGGCCGGGATGACGGTGGGATGGGGGATGAGACGGGGCATAGGGGCCTTTCTTTGGATTTCGGTTGGCGTTTTGGGGCTTCCCCGGCAAAATACCCCAAATTCCCCCGGAAGGAAAACACCCAGGATGGCTATGAAACGACTAGGCCGGGCCCTGCTGGCCGCTCTTCTTTTGCCGCTGCTCGGCGGCGCCTGCGCGAAGTTTCGCCCCCACTCCTCCCGGGACGCCGAGTTCCACCAGCGCGTCCAGACCCAGGAGCAAGGCAAGCTGAAGGTCTCCGTCGCGGCGCTGAGCGACAAGGAGAGCAAGTATTACTTCGGCGTGCCGTTGGCGAAAAAGCGGATCCAGCCGGTGTGGTTGAAGGTGGTCAACGACGACGTGAAGCCCTACTGGCTCATGCCCATCGCCATGGACCCGGATTACTACTCGCCCAACGAGGCGGCCTACCGGCACCACTTCGGTCACGCCAAGCGCGACCAGGCGAAGATGGACGAGTATTTCAACGACCAGCAGATCGATTTCTACGCCCCGCCCGGGAAGACCACCGAGGGTTTCGTCTACGTCAACGCCGACCAAGGAGCCAAGGAGGTCAGCGTCGAGCTCTTGGCCGAGGACGACTTGAAGCGCTTTTCCTTCGTGGTGCCGGTGCCCGGGCTGAAGGCGGATTTCCAAACGGTCGATTTCGACAAGCTCTACAAGCCCGAGGAGATCCGCGAGGTCGATCTGGCCGCCCTGCGCAAGGAGCTGGAGGCCTATCCCTGCTGCACCTTCAATAAGAAGGGCCAGGGCGGCAAGGGAGACGCGGTCAATTTGGTCTTCGTCGGGGACGACGAGGACCTGATCACCAGCTTTATCCGGCGCGGCTGGAAGGAGACCGCGGCGCAGGACAAGGGTTCGTCCTGGAAGATGTTCAAGGCCTTTTTCTTCCACACGCCTTACGAAAACGCCCCGATGAGCAAGCTCTACCTCTTCGGGCGGGGGCAGGACATGTCCTTCCAGAAGCCTCGGCGGACCATCCACCAGCGCAATCATCTCCGGCTGTGGATGACCCCGCTGCGTTACCTGGGCAAGCCCGTTTGGATCGGCACGATCAGCCGTGACATCGGCATTCGGGGGACCCTCAAGTCGCCCTTCTTCATGACGCACAAGATCGACTCCGACGTCGACGAGGCGCGCGACTTCGTCCTGCAAGACCTGCTGTATTCGGAGGCCGTCGGCGGCTTCGGCTACGTCAAGGGCGTCGGCGAGTACACTTACGAGCATCCCAGAAAAAATTTCATGGACGACACCTGGTACACCGACGGCCTGCGCATCGTCGTGATGTTCACGGATTACCCGACCTCGGTCCTGGACGCGAAGCAGCTGAAGTGGGAGACGCCGCCTTCGGAGCATCGGGACTTCTTCCTCAACAATCCGGAGTACCTCGAGCCCGACCCGAAGTGAGGCCTATTTGGCCAAGTCGCGCAGCGGCCCCTTGCGGTTGACGAGGTCCTTGAGAGAGCCGTAGCCGATCTCGACCTCGGTGGGCCCGTAGACGTAGGCCGCGACCTCGTAGGGATTGAAATAGAAGATCAGCCCGTCCGCGCCGGCCGCGAAGTTGTCGTTGAGTTGGAATTTTCCGCCGGGGAAATCGAAGCCGGCCTCCTCGAGGCCCTGGCCCTCGGGGATCTTTCGGACCTCGCGGAATTTCTTCTCGCCCAAGGCGTTCAGCTTGTCGAGATAGCCGGGAAGCAGCAGTTCGTCGAGAGTGTAAGGCGCGCCGTTCTTGGGATTGAGGCTGGCCAGCGTCCGGCTCGAATTGGGGTGGGCCCCGCCGAGGAACTGCGTCTCCCGGAAGGAGAGGCTGAGGATCTTGGGGTCCTCGACCAGGACGTCGACGCCGCGCTCCAGGCTCCAAATCTGAGGCGCGTTGGGGAATTGCCGGCGATAGGCCTGGAAGTCCGCGAAGAAGTCCGCGGCAAAGCCCTCCAGGTCGCTCGCCTTCTTTTCTCCGGTCGGCGCGAGCAGGAAGTCCATGACGCGCCGGTTAATCGCCTTCAGCCCGGCGGGGTTCGGCCCCTGGCTAAAGACGGGGTAGGAGAATTTCAAATAAGTGCAGTTTTCGTCCCCCGGACTGCATTGGTTGAAGCCGCGGGAGAATGCCTCGATTTGGTGGCGGAGCGGGGCGCTCCGCTGGCAGGCGGCGAGGGGAGTCAGGCAGAGCAGGACGATCCATAAGCGAAGAAAGGAACGGCGCATGGCGGCCTCCTTGAGGGATCCAGGTATAAACCGGGAGGCGGCTCCGGGTCTCGCGATTTTTTCAATGCCGGCTTTTCTTCCCGGCCAATCCGGGTAAAATCTCCCCGTTGCGATTTTCGAGTCCGCTAACCCATTTTTCGGAGGAGTCGGCGATGCGAATCTTAGCGAAAAGAGGCCTCCTGGCGGCGGCCGCCCTTTTCTTGGTCCTTCCCGCGGCCGGCCGCGCCAAAGACGAGGCCAAGGACGCGAAGGCCGGCAAGGCCAAGGGCAAGGTCCAGTGCGCGATGGCCTTCGAGCTGCGCAGTTGGGCGGTCTTCTACAAGTCCGGCAAGGGCGAGGGGACCATTACTTGCAATAACGGCCAGAAGGCCGACGTCAAGATCCGCACCCATGGCGGCGGGGTGCAGTTCGGGAAGAACAACATCGCCAACGGCTCGGGCAAGTTTTCTCCGGTCCGGAAGTTGGAAGAGCTTTACGGCAAATACGCCTCGGTCGGCGGACACGGCGGGGCGGTGAAGTCGCGGATCGGGCAGTCGCTTTCGAAGGACGACATCTCGCTCGACATCAAGGGGACCGGCACCGGCGTCAACTTCGGTTTCGACTTCGGCAGCTTCCGCATTTCGCCGATGAGCGCCGAGGACAAGGAGGATTGGGAGGAGCGCGAGCGGGAGGAGGCCGAAAGGGAAGCCAAAAAGCGGGCGGAAGAGGCGAGGAAGGCCGCCGAGAAGAAGGAGGATACGAAATGAAGCTCTGCTACATGCCCGGCAGCTGCGCCCTGGCGCCGCACATCGCCCTGCACTGGATAGGCCGTCCATTCGAGATTTGGAAGATCGACCGCGAGCTGCTGCAGGACCCGCAGTATCTCAAGATCAACCCCCTCGGCAAAGTCCCCGCCCTGATCGAGGACGACGGCGCGACGCTCACCGAGTGCGGCGCGATATTAACCTACCTTGCGGAGAAATTCCCCGAGGCGCGGCTCGGCCCCGGCGAGGGGATCCGCGCGCGCTACGAGATGAACCGATGGATCTCGCACTTGGGCGGCAATGTCCACCCGGCCTTCTATCCCTTCTTCCTGACCGCCCGCTACCATCCGGACCCCGCCCAGCATCCGGCCGTCCAAGAGCAGGCCCAGGCGCAGATCTACAAGCAGATGGACCTGATGGAGCGGCAAATGGCGGGACGCGACTGGGTCTTGGAGGGGCGGAAGACGGTCGTCGACGCCTACCTCTTCGCGCTGTTCCGCTGGAACAAGCGCCTGCCGCGGCCGATGACGGAGTATCCCAACCTCCTGGGCTGGTACCGGAAGATGGGCGAGGACGCGGGGGTGGCGAGGGCCCTGGCGGAGCAAGGGTTGGAGCTATAGTTTCAAGGCATAAAAAAAGCCGGCCTTGCGACCGGCTTTTTTATTTTGAAGAAAGCCTAGCGTCCGGCTCGGACCCGCAAGCCCAAGATCAGGAGTCCCAAGACCCCGAGGGCCGCCGAAAAAGACGGGAGGCCGTGGGCCGCCCGCGGCACCGACAGGGCGCAGCCGCCTCCGTTGATCGCGGGGTTCAGGGCGCAGAGATTGGTGCAGAGGTCCCCATCGACCGAATTGCCGTCGTCGCATTGCTCGCCGGGGTCCTGCGTGCCGTTGCCGCAGACGGCCTCCAGGAGGCAGAGGGCGTCGCAGCCGTCGCCGGCCGCGAAGTTGCCGTCGTCGCATTCTTCCCCGGAGTCGACCGTGCCGTTGCCGCAGAGGCTGAGCGTGCAGTCGTTTTCGCAGCCGTCCCCGTTCACGTCGTTGCCGTCGTCGCATTCCTCGTTGAAGGCCGGCTGGCCGTCCCCGCAAAACCGGGAAAAGGCGATGGCGTCCAGGCCCAGGATCGTCGGGCCGACCGTCGTGACCACGCCGTCCTCAGTGTTGATCGTCACCAAAAAGGAATCGTCGTTGCCGTCGAAATCCCGGAAGGACCCGTAGAGCTGGAGCGTCACCGGATGAAAGTCCAGGGCATTGACGGCGTTGACGCCGTTGCCCGCGCTGGCCGGAATGAGGGTGGCGACCCCGGTGGCGGGGTCGATCGTGATCAGGCCGTCGGAATCGATGGGCGTGCCGTAAATCGTCCCGGTGACGGGGTGCGCCGCGAGGCCGTTGCCGCCGTCGTCGAAGCCGGAGGGATTGGCGGGCGGCGTGCCGGCGCCGGTGACGGGATCGATCGTATATAAGCCTTCCAGGGTGTCGCAGCTGTCGCTGTAGCCGAAGAGGGTGTGTCGGGTGAGGTCGTAGGTGATGTCGGGCATGCGGCCGCATTCGCCGTTGACGTTGTCGTCGATGACGTCGATCAAAGTGCCTTGTCCCGTCGCGGTGTCGATCTCGATGAGAAGGGCGGTATTGTCGACGAATTCGTTGTCCCCGTTCGCGCTGCCGACCAGCCGGCCGTCGGGGAGGAAGGCCAAACCGGTGACATTGTTGAAACCGATGGGACCGACCTCGGTGGCCGTGCCGGTTTGGGGGTCTATCGTATACAGGCTGCTGGGCCGGGGTTGTCCTCCGGATGCGGAATTGGTGGCGGCCCCGTAAAGGGTCTGCGCGGAGGCCTCGCCTCCCAATAAAAGCGTCGCCAAGACGGATAAGAGGGAGAACAGGCCTTTGCGGTGGAAGGGAAGGCGTTGGGATCGCATGGAAACCTCCTTAAGTGCGGGCACAGTAAGGAGCTCCCCGACCCAAGACAAGGAAAAAAAAGGGCCGCCGCTCGCGCGACGGCCCGTTCCCTTACCACTTCTCCTCTGTAACACTGTTGAAAAAACCCGTCGTTATTCCGGCCGGAGCAAGTCCGGCCTCCATTTACCGCCCGAAAATCCTTCGGATTTTCGGGGCCCGCCAATCCGCCTTCGGCGGCTTGGCCCGATGACCGGTGGGTTATTTTCAACAGAGACCTTTAAGTTACTTCTTGCCCCTGCGTAAGGGCGAAATCATCAGCGCCGCGGCAAAGAGGGCCCAGGGCGCCAGGTCGGTGGTGCCGCTGCCGGCGTCGCCCAGGGCGCAGCCCATGTTGCCGCTGCCTTCGAAGTACCAGGCGGGGTAATCGAAGGGGCTGCCCGCCTCGTCCACCGCGATCTCGCCGTCGGCCTCGAAGCCGTCGACCTTGGTGGCCTCGGGGATTCCGTTCAGCTCGTCCTCCGAGGGAATCCCTTCCTCCGCCGCCGGAGTCTCCTCGACTTCTTCCGTCGGCTCCTCGGTCTCATCCGAAGGTTGCTCTTCCTCTTCGCCGGGCTCTTCCGCGTCGTCGGAGGGCTGTTCCCCCTCGTCTGTGGGGCCTTCGCCTTCGTCGCCGGGCTCTTCGGTTTCCTCGCCGGGTTCCTCCTCGTCGCCGGGGACTTCGTCCCCCGGGCAAACGCCCAAGGCATCCTCGACGCCGGGCACCTCGCCGTCCACATGCGCCATATGCGCGTGGATCAAGGCTTGGTTGGCTGTGCAGATGGTGTGGGGGTTATGGTTGATATTGTGGCAAAAGCAGACCTTCTCGGCAGGCCCTTCCTCCTCCTCGGCAGGGACGTCCTCGAGGACCTCATCGGAGACCGGAGGGATTTCGCTATAGCGTGCCTCCGCCTCGATCGATTGGAAGAAAAGGCCCATCGCCAGGGCCGCCATGAAAAGATAGTTACGCTTGTTCATCCTACACTCCCCTAAAAGAGACGGTTGTGGTTTCAGTGACGCCCCTTCCTCCATTCCGCTTGGTGGCGAAAGCAAAGCGCGTGCCAAGGTCCGTGGGAGGCGGCTGGTGCGCGGGCTCCGAAAATTTTCCAAAAAAGTTGCGTGGCCGCGGGGGTCTTTTTTGGAGAGAGAGGCGGGGGCGGCGGGACGCGGGCCAAAAACGCGCGCCGGCGGGGAGGGAAAAAACGATCGCCAAGAAAAATTTATTTTCGCGCGGGCTTCGCGGGGGCGGGAGAAAAAAATTTTTCAGTGACTCTCGCGAAGGGAGAAAAGGAATAATTCTGTGCAGAAGGCGGGGCCGCGATTGGGAATGGAGGCCACGCGCGCGTCGGACACGGGCCTAGGAGTGAGGATGGTAGTCTCCAAGCCACGTTGGATTTTGTACAAGGGCTGGCGCCGCGGGAGGCGCGATCAGCGCGCGAAGGGCCCGCCGAAGGCGCCGATGTCGTTGCGCGTCCCGTCGGGGTTGTTGAAGCTGGGGCTGGGATCGCCGGCCCCGATGGCGGGCGAGCCGGGTTGCGGGAAGAAATCGCCGCCCGTCGGGTCGAAGAAGAGCGGGTCGGTCGAGAAGTTGTTGGAGATGAGGTCCGAGCCGTCCAGGTTGTTGGCCTCCGCGGCCGTCAGGTCCAGGCCGTTGAGATAGAAGTCGGAGGCGGAGTTGCCGAAGCAGATGTTGTATTGGATCTGCGCGGCGGTGACGGGGTCGGTGT
>JADYZQ010000319.1 GCA_020853015.1 Deltaproteobacteria bacterium | reverse complement strand
TCGGGCAACCGCCCCATGCCGGGCGGGCGCCTCGAGTCGGTGAAGAACATCATCGCCGTCGCCAGCGGCAAGGGCGGCGTGGGCAAGTCGACCGTCGCCGTCAACCTGGCCCTCGCCCTGGCCCGGACCGGCACCCAAGTCGGCATCCTCGACGCGGACATCTACGGCCCTTCCCTGCCCACCTTGATGGGCCTCAAGAACACCCCGCCGCTGGTCGACGAGACCAAGAAAAAGATCATCCCCCTCGAGAAATACGGCGTAAAGAACATGAGCATCGGCTTCCTGATGAAGGACGAGGACGCCGCCGTGTGGCGCGGACCGATGATCGGGCGCATGCTGCAGCAGTTCATCGAGGACGTCGCCTGGAACGAGCTGGATTACCTGATCATCGACCTGCCGCCGGGCACCGGCGACGCCCAGCTTTCCATCTCGCAGCTGATCCCCATTTCCGGCGCGGTGATCGTCACCACGCCGCAGGACGTCGCCCTGGCCGACGTGGTGCGCGGCGTGGCGATGTTCCGTAAGGTGCAGATTCCTATCCTGGGCGTGGTCGAAAACATGAGCTACTTCGCCTGCCCGCACTGCCACGAGCGCAGCGAGATCTTCAGCCACGGCGGCGGCCGCAAGAAGGCCGAGGACTTGAAGGTGCCTTTCCTGGGCGAGATCCCCATCGACCTCGACACCCGCATCGGCAGCGACGAGGGCAAGCCCATCGTCGTGGCCAAACCGGAATCGGAAGGCGCCAAGCGCTTCACGGAATTCGCGATGCGGGTGGCGGGGGAATTGTCGGTGATCAACGTCAACCGGCCGGCGGTGAATCTTTAAGCTCCGGGCTTATTTCCGCGAAGCATCGCCTGAATTTTTTCCAGCTGAGCCGCGTCCTCCAAATCGCCCGGACGACCCGCGGCCTTTTTTTCCGCGATCAAATCCTCGAGCGTCAGCACCGGAACGTCCACGTCTTTCAGACGAATCACGGCGCGTCGCGGAAACACTTCCTCGAATTTTATGCCTTTGAGCTTCGTCAGCAGGTCCAACCGGAGAAAATCCTTGAAAACCGTGATCTCGTTTTTCGTGACTTCCTCGGGCGTCGTCAAATGGGCGGTCCCGAATCCCAAGGCGTCCAGCACCTCCAGGACCTTCGCCGCATTGTCGACGTCGTTGCGAATGAACAAGTCGATGTCCTTGGTCACACGCGGAACGCCGTAGGCGATCGCCAGCATGCCGCCGACGAGGAGGTACTCAACCCCTCGATCGTTCAAGGATTTTAACAGTTTGACGTGAGGCTCGTTCATCGGGGAGTTCGTATTGGATCAGATCCTGAAGCAAAACCGCTTCTTGAAAGGCCTCCAGCAGCCGCTGCTCGATCGGTTTTTGCAAAAACCATCGGAGCTTCGCCTCCGGAGCTTCCTCGCTCCAAGCGTGTGTCACTTCCAACTTCATACCTTTTGGGAATGTAACAGATTCCACCGAGCCGGTCTCGCCTATTCTAGCCTCAAAGAGAGGCCTCCAGGGCCCGCAGAAAGGCGTCGTTCTCCTCGGGCCGGCCCACCGAGACGCGCAGGCAGTTCTTCAGGCCACCGTGGTCCGAGACGTTGCGCACCAGGACGCCCGCGGCCAAGAGCCGCGCGAAGCAGGCCTTCGCGCTTTTCACCCGAAACAAAATGAAGTTGGCGGCCGAATCCCAAACGCGGAGGCCCGGCAGGGCCCGCATCGCCGCCAGCATGCGGCCTCGCTCGCGGATCACCTCGGCAACGATCGGCGCGAAGCGGTCGGCGTGGTCGAGGACGAAGTGCGCCGTCGCCTCGCTGAGCGAAGAGAGACAATAAGGCATGAGTATCTTGGAGAGGTTCTCCGCCAGCGCCGGGTGCGCGGCCAGGTAGCCGATGCGCGCCCCACCCAATCCGAAGCCCTTGCTGAAGGTTCGCAGCAGGACGAGGTTGGGAAATTTTTTCAGGTACGGCAGCAGAGTCGCCTGGGAAAACTGCACATAGGCCTCGTCGACGACCACGAGGCACTTCGCCTTCGCGACGACCTCGAGGAGGGCCTCTTCCGGAAAGACATTGCCCGTCGGCGCGTTGGGGTTGGCGAGGAAGGCGATGTTGGGGCGCTGCTTCTTCAAGGCCGCCAGAATTTTTTCCAGGGGAAGGCCGAAGTCCGGTGCTTCCAAGGGGACTCGGATCGCCCGGTTGCCGAAAAGCTTGGCCTCGATCTCGTAGACGCTGAAGGTGGGATCCAGGGTCAGGACCTTGCCCTTCAGCGAGGTCGCGAGGATCAGTGCCTGGATCAGGACGTTGCTCCCGTTGGCGACCTCGATCTGCTCGGCCTTAAGCCCCAGCTGCTCGGCGAGGCAGCGCTTCAGGGCCATGGGCTGGGGCAGCGGATAGCGCTGGAAGGGCAAGTCCCGGAGGCGCCGCAAGAGTTCGTCCTTCAGGTCCGGGGAGAGGTCGTAGGAGAGCTCGTTTTGGTTGAGCTTGATCGCCTCCGGGTAAGAAGAGAGTTGGTAGGCCGCTTCCCGCAGGACCTCGGGGCGGAGATAGCGCTTCCAAGGATTCGATTTCATAGGCCTTTCTATGCTGGAACGGGGGGAGGCCCACAAGGGAAAAATCCCGGGCCCGTCTGGGAAACCCAATTGATGCGTCGCGTTATCGACTGACCTCAGGACTCATATTTTCGGACCTACCGAGACTCCCGAATCCTGATGAAAAACACGGTATCGGCGGGGCTGGGCCCGCGGGGATTCGGCTTGTCTTCAACTTTCTTCAAGGTTCATAATGACTTGATGCAACTTTCCACCCTTCCTGGGACGATAACAGCGGTGGAGCATTACGGGTCCGCCCAGGATTAAGGGGGGGCGGGTCTTCGTCAAATAAGGAGACAGAGGGTTATGGATTCGAACTTTTCGGGCGTTTCATCGCAAATCAAAGGGCTTTCCACCGGCCAGGCCTACGGGCCGCAGGCCCCGGTCTCCAAAAACCTCACCCAACCCGGCGCCGGCGCGGCCGCCAATCCCGAGCTCGCCTCTTGGTACGAGCAGGCCTACGCCTACTACAACGCCGTCATGGCGGGCGACCCCAACACCCCCAAGCCCGACGCCCAATCCTGGAGCAACTTCATGGCCCAGATGCAGTGGGCCTCCCAACAACTCGGCTACGGCGGCGCCCAGGCCTGGGATCCCTCGATGGGCG
>JADYZQ010000318.1 GCA_020853015.1 Deltaproteobacteria bacterium | reverse complement strand
GAGAACAACCAAATCCGCGGCAACGGCTATCGGGCCTTCATCGAGCATTTGCTGGAGGAGGGGCGCTATAACGACGCCCTCCAGTTCCTGCCGAGGGTGAAGGTGAACCCGACGGGCGACGAGCCTTTCACGATGCCGGAATTTTTCAAGATGATCCGGGGCGTGGGATGGAAGGCCTCGATTCAACGGTTGCGCGAGACGCTTTCGGGCACGCATAACTTATGGAAGATCCGCGTCGAGGGACGGGGCAAGAAGGTCCGCTATGTCTTGGAGGATCCCATTACGGATTTCAACAATCCCGCCAGCAACCGCGATCCGGAGGGAGACCCGATCTTGCCGAGACAGCCGATCAGCTCGATTACGGCGAACGCCGCCGAGGAATACATTCGTTGGCGTTCGGCCAGAGACGGCCGAACCTATCGGCTGCCGCATCCCGACGAGATGGAAAAGGCGACGCGCGGCTCCTTTCCTCTGACCTATCCTTGGGGCTACGATTTCAACCCGAACTTCCTCGCCTCGCGGATGGCCCACAAGGGCATCGAAGATTGCTTTCCGCATCCCGTGGGCGAGCACCCCCTGGGCGAGGCTTGGAGCCGGGATCGATCGATCTACGGCCTCGTCGAGCCCCTGGGCAATATCCGCGAATTTGTCCAGGCCCCGGATAATTTACCCAATTTGATCGGTTTGTTCGGCGGCTCCATCCGCGTTCCCTACGGCCCCTTCTTTTTACCGGCGGCTCGGGTTTATCAAAACCGAACCGCGGCCGAGGACGGGATCGGCAGCCTACGCCTGATCCTCGACCTTCCCCCTCCGGATCCGGAGTCCCGTTAGCCTGAAAACCCCAAGGATTCTCCTTGAGATTGGATGTCAATCGGTTGACGTTTGTAACTAATTGATATTATTTAATATTTAATATACATCCTCCGAAGCTGTGGATAATTTATCAATTCGAAAGTAATTTTTACCAGCGCAGCAACTTTGGCCGGGGGTAACGCCGATACAAGTTGTCGGAATTCATTAGTAATTTAAAATTAGTCTTCGTTGGTACAATAATTGCTGGGTAGCGGGGGTAGGGAGGAAACAATGCTCAAAAAAATAGTCACGCTTATCGCGATATTCCAATTCGGCATGCTTCTGGCCGGCAGCGCCCATGCGGGCTCGGGGGTCAATATGATCCGGGCCGAGGATGCCCAGGCCGCCTACCAAACCGTCGTCAGAGACGGATCGGTGGAGTGGCAAGGCCCGGAGGTGACGGTCCGGGTCGTCAACAACGAGGTTTTCGTCATTAAAAACGGCGCCACCATCAAGATCGTGGACGAACTGGTCGAGGTGAGCGGCGGCGAAGCCCTCCAGGTTCGGAAGGTCGAGCAGCTGAAGCCCACCCAAGAAATGGGCGGCGGCGTCGACATGCTGAACGGCCAAGCCGTCCAAGGCGGCGGCGTCAATATGATCCCGGCCCAGACGGTTCAGGGCGGCGGCGTCGATATGAACACCGCCGGAACCGCGAGGACGGTTACCCCCGTCACCGACAAGTCCTTCACCGGAAAATTCTTCCGGAAGCTTGGCGTCGAATAATCGCTCGCCGGTGATTTTCCAAAAGGCCCCCTCGGGGGGCCTTTTTTTTTGTCCAAAACCCATTGCGCCCGCGGCCCGCTTTCATTAGATACGGCTCATGCTCTTCTCGAAGCGCAGCCGGGAACGCAGCCTCCTCGAGACCTTTCGCACCTACTCGAAAGAACTAAGCTCCATCCTCGACCTCAAGGACCTGCTGAAAAACCTGCTCCGCACCCTGACCGAGATCGCCCAGGTGCGCAGCGGCAACATCCTGCTGCAAGAGACCGGCATCAAGGCCTTCGTGGTCCGCGAGAGCGTCGGCGGCGAGCCGCTCATTTTGCAATTTTCCGCCCACGACCCCTTCATTCAATATCTGGCGCGCACCCTCAAGCCTATGACCAAGCACATTTTGTTGCAGGACCGCCGCCTCATCGACGTGAAGGAGGCCGGCTTGCACTTCATGACCGGCGTCAACGCCGAGGCCGTGTTTCCGATGACGGCCGAAAACAAATTCTTGGGCCTCTTCGCCCTGGGCAGCCGCCGCGACGGCGAGGCCTATTCCGAGGCCACCCTCGACCTGCTGGGCGTGCTCATCACCATGGCTTCGATCTCGGTCGACAACGCGATTCTCTTCGAGTCGATCGCCAAGCAAAACCTCCAGCTGGCGGAGGTGGCCAAGCTGAAGACCCAATTCGTCAGCACGGTCTCGCACGAGCTGAGCACCCCGCTCAACGGCATCCTGGGCCTGACCGAGGTCCTGCTCGATCCCGAGTCCAACGCCAACTTCACCGACGACCAGCGTCGTTACGTCGAAATGATCCACTCCGCCGGCAAGGAGCTGCTGGAGGTGGTGAACCACATCATCCAGTTCACCCAATTCCAGAGCAAGGGAGGGCCCACGGAGATCCGGAAGGTGGATTTAAGCAAGACCCTCGAGGGTCTTGCCGCCGAGGTCGAGGGCGTCCTGCGCGAGAAGAACATCCAGATGCGCATCGACCTCGAGGGGATCGCGACGGTCTACGGCGACGAGGGGCAGATCCGCCAAGTCTTCGCCAGCCTGGTCGAGAACGCGATCAAGTTTTCCCGCCACGACGCGCCCAACCTGATCGGCGTCCGCAGCAGCCGGCACGGCGACATGCTGAAGGTCTGCGTCTACGACCACGGCATCGGCATCGGCAGCCAGGACCAAGACCTCATCTTCGAGGACTTCCGCCAGGCCGACGGCGAGCTGACCCGCTCCTACGGCGGCACCGGACTGGGCCTGGCCATCGCCAAGAAGATCGTCGAGCGCCACGGCGGCCGCATCTGGGTCGAATCGAAGAAGGGGGAGGGCTCGCAGTTCTTCTTTACCCTGCCGCTCAAGCCCGCCTCGGTGGATGCCCGGGAAGTCGACACCCGCCGCGAGTAAATTTCCCAAAAATTTTAGGGCTTTAAGGAAGAAAACGGGGCGGTGGTTTCCCCTCGAATGTTATTCCTTGATTCTCTTAAGGATTTTGTAGATGGATGGGCGGCGTGATTCGGGTCAAGTTCAGAAAATCCTTCGCACTTTTCGCCGCCGCGGCGAGCCTTGGCCTATTGCCGGGCCGCGTTTGGGCCGAGAAGACCGAGATCTCCGGACAGAAGGTCGGCGCGGAGTCCGCGCCCTCGATTTCGGAGGACATGGAAATGCCCGAGAGGATGCCTTCCATGCCGGGCGGTTTCACCGGCGAGGACAAGGCCTCCACGCTCGGCCCGCCGCCGGAGGTTCCGATGGGGGCCGGGCCGCGGCTCAGCATCGAAGATTGCGTGAAGATGGCGTTGCTCAACAACCGGGAGGTGCGGGCCAAAGACTACGACATGGAGGTCGCGCAGAGCAAGCTGAAGGAGGCCCAGCCCCGCGGCATCCCCGTCTTCGAATATGAGTTCCTCTCCTTCCCCGCGCCGCGCGACGCCGATCGCGCGGTCAGCAGCTTTTTCGAGGGCGACGTCACCTTCGGGCAGCGCGGCAAGATCTCGCTGGGCATCCCGCTCTACACCTTCGGCAAGATCGGCATCGCCCAAG
>JADYZQ010000317.1 GCA_020853015.1 Deltaproteobacteria bacterium | reverse complement strand
TTGTTCGGGCCGGCGCTTGGCGAAGCCCGAGGAAAGAATGTTTAGCTTATGCCTCAGCACGGCCGTGGCCGCGCGGCGCTGGGATTCGGAGAGGGCTTCCGAGGCGAGCAGCTTCTCCAAGGCCCGCACGCGGAAGCGGTCCATGCCCCAGTGCGCTCGCGAGAGCTGGTCGGGGTGGCCGCCCTGCTTGACGACGAGGCGGTCGGGGAGCGTGCGGACGGGCGTCCGCAGCGCGGCGCGGAGCCAAAGCTCGTAGTCCTCACAGACCGGGAATTCGGCGTCGAAGCCGCCGAGCCCGAGGAGAAACTCACGGTCGATCATGACGGCCGAGGGCGAGATCAGGCAAAGTTTGAGGCAGGCCTCGAAGACCCAGCCGGAGGGCTTGGCGTGCTTCTTCATCGGATTGACGCGCACGCCATTGCGGATCCAGATCTCTTCGGTCTGGCAGATCTTATACTCGGGATGCGATTCCAAGAAACGGACTTGGGCCGCCAGCTTGCCCGGCAGCCAGGCGTCGTCGGAGTCGAGGAAGGCGACGTACTTGCCGGAGGCTAGCGCCAGGCCTCGGTTGCGCGCGGCGGCGGGCCCCAGATTTTCCTGACGGATCGCCCGCAGGCGCGGCTCGGCCAGCGAGCTCAGCCATTCGAGGGAGCCGTCCGTCGATCCGTCATCGACCACGATCACCTCGCGGGGCGAAGGTTCTTGGGAAAGAACGGAATCGAGGGCCTTGCGCAGGAATTCCAGGCGATTATGGGTAGGAATGATGGCGCTGACGTCGCAGACGGCCATGGCTAAAAGACCGGCGGAGGCCCCATGTCGGGGACCATGTCGCCGTAGGTCTCGACCAGCTCCTCGAAGCGGGTGAACTCGTGGAAGAACTTGAGCTTGACGGTGCCGATCGGGCCGTTACGCTGTTTGCCGATGATGATCTCGGCGACGCCCTTCTCGGGCGTGTCCTTGTTGTAGACTTCATCGCGGTAGATGAAGGCGATCACGTCCGCATCCTGCTCGATCGCGCCCGAGTTATGGCTGACGATACCGTCCGCAAGCCAGGAGTGAGTGCCCGGCACGGTGAGGTCAAAGACCTCTTCTATGCCGTCTTCTCGGATATCAATAAGGTGGTCCCACTCGAAAGCAAGATGGCCTATTGATGGCGAAAACTCCTCAGAAATCGCCTGAGCTAAGACCGCCGATCCTCGACCTGACAACTCGGAATGCACCTTAGAAATTTCTGCGACAAGTCCAATTTTATCGCCAAAAAACAACTCCCGCAGCTCCTTCCACCCTTTTTCCGTTAAAATCCGATGCCCAGCGGTGGCCCTCAATATCCGGCCGCTCGCAAACGAGAGACGAAAAATCCTTTCATATCCTACAGACCAAACGGTATCGCATACTTGCGCTTTTATATTCCTGTCGCTGTCGACCGACAACACCTCCACACTTTTTCCGACCAAATCCCGAATCGGCAGTCGCCGCCCGTCCGCCAGATTGACCAAGGTTTCGCCCGTCACGCACTCGCGCAAATCGCTCAACTGCGGCCGCCGGTCCGTGCGCGACTCGACGCTGCGGTTAAGCTGGCTGAGCGCGATCACCGGGACGTGCAGCTCCTTCGCGAGGGCCTTGAGCGAGCGGCTGATGTCGCTGATCTCGCGCTCGCGGCTCTCGGTGACGTCGCTGCGCATCAGCTGGAGGTAGTCGACGACGATCAGTCCCACCTCGCGCTCTTTCTTCAGGCGCCTGCACTTGGCGCGCATCTCCAGCACCGAAAGCGCCGGCGTGTCGTCGATATAGAGCGGTGCCTGCGACAGGTCGCCGGCCGCCTTGATCAGGCGCGTCCAGTCGCCCTGCTTGAGAAAGCCGCCGCGCAGCTTGGAAGAGTCGACCCGCGCCTCGGAGCAGAGCATACGTTGCACCAACTGCTCCTTGGACATTTCGAGGGAAAACACCGCCACCGCCTGCTTGGTCTCGAGGGCCGCGTTGGTCGCCAAATTGAGCGCGAAGGCCGTCTTGCCCATGGAGGGCCGGCCCGCGACGATGATCAGGTCGGAGCGCTGCAAGCCCGCGGTGATCCGGTTCAGCTCTTTGTAGCCCGTCGGCACGCCGGTCACCGCCGAACGGTTTTCGTAGAGGTGCTCGATGGTCTTGATGCTCTCCTTCACCACGTCGCGGACGTGGGAGAACGCCTGCTGGATGCTGCGCTCGCTGATCTCGAAGATGGTCTTCTCGGCGAAGTCCATCAGCCCGCCCACGTCGCCGCCTCCGGCGTAGCCCTGGGTGACGATCTCGGTGGCGGCCTTGATCAGGCCGCGGGTGATCGACTTCTCCCGGATGATCTTGGCGTAGTAGACGACGGAGGCGGAAGTGGCCACCGAGGCCGCCAGCTGCGCCAAATACGGCGCGCCTCCGCTGGCCTCCAGCTCGCCCTGGCGGGTGAGCTCGTTGGCGAGCGTGATGACGTCGGGGGGCTCGTTGTTCTCGAAAAGCCGGAGCGCGGCGCGGAAGATTTTTTGGTGGGCCGGCTTATAGAAGTCCTCGGGCCTGAGGATGTCGGCGACCTTATGGAGGGCCTCGGGGTCGATGAGCAAGGCGCCGAGCAGCGAGGCCTCGGCCTCGAGGGCCTGGGGCGGAAGGCGGCGCCCCTCTTCGGCGAAGTCCGAAATTTTGCTGAGGCGCTCGGCCATGGGGTCACCCTCGAATCGCAGGCCTTCGGAGGCGAACACGAAAAAAATCCGGCGTCAAGGCGCCGGGGGCGAAATTATTTCTTTTCTTGGCGGACGACCCAGAGTTTGAAGGCGGCCTTGACCTCGGGGTGCAGCTTCACCCCGACCTCGTAGGTGCCGATCGTCTTGATCGGGGCTTCCAGCTCGATCAGGTGCTTGTCGATCTGGACGCCCTTCTCGCGCAGGGCGGCGGAGATCTCGACCTTGGTCACCGATCCGAAGAGCCGGTCGTTGCTGCCGACGTCGCGGGCGATGGTCAGCTCGAGGGTGGCCAGCTTGGCCGCGGCCTCGTCGGCCTTCTGGCGATCCTTGGCGCGCTGCGCCTCGATCTGCTTCTTTTGGGACTCGACGGCCTTGAGGTTCTTGGCGTCGGCCAGGACGGCCTTTTTGCGGGGCAAGAGGTAATTGCGGCCGTAGCCGTCGCGTACCTTCACCACCTCTCCCGCCTTGCCCAAGGTCGGGATGTCTTCACGCAGGATCACTTGCATAACGCGCTCCTTTTTCCAAAATCGTCTAGGCAGACTTCGGGACCAGCTTGCGGAAATCGAACCACGAGTCGAAAAACCCGAAGGCCACCAGCAAAAAGCTCAAAGGTTGAAAAAACAACAACAACACCGCATACAAAACCAGGCGGATCATCGGCGAAAGCGACCAGCGATTCAGGTAAAAGGCCACGATCGCCAGGCCCTGGAAGAAGTAGACCAGGGCGAAGACGATGAACACGTTGAGGGCCGCCACCTTCAGCCAGTCCAGCTTCAAGACGTAGGCGTCGAAGATCCAGAGGAAGGCGAAGACGATCACCACCCAAACGCCCGCGAAGGGCAGCCGCCAGTTCTTCAAGGCCCCCAGGAAGGGAAACATCCCGCCCCAGGCCGCGAACAGCCTCCGCGCCACGACGATATTCAGCCACAGCACGAAGAGCAATAGGTTGAAAACCATCGCCGGCAGCAAGCGCACGGCATAATAGGCGATGCCCGCCGCGTGGTCCTTCAGCATGGCCCACTGGACCTGCATCTCCTGGTCGGCGGGGGTGACCTTCGTGATCTCTTGGAGCATTTTCACGAAGTAGCCTTCCAAGCCCAGGACAAAATCCCCCCAGGCGCCCCAAACGTAGAGCGACAACCACAGGGCCAGGGAAAGGAAGACGATCGCGGCCGTCTGCCCCACCATCCGCGTCATCGAGTAGGGCTGGGCCTCGAACTCGCCCAAGAGCACGCCGATCAGGGCGAAAAACAGATAGTATGCGATGCCAAAGACCGCCGGGTTCCAGGATTCGACCGCGGGCCCTAGACCCAGGCCGGGCACCCAAAAAAACAGCTTCAAGGCCCCTTCGGCGCCCAGCCGGTCGGTCGCGAAGGGCAAGAGCGCGCCGTAAATCGCCGCCAGGATCGCCATCGGCAGCAGGACACCCACCAGGGTCTTGATCCCCCGCGCCCGGCGGTAGGCGTACAGCAAGGGCAAGGGGGTCAACCAGACCAGGAGGCCGCTCAAATACATCAGCAGGGACATCAGTCCCAACCCCAAGGCGCCGAGCAGGCTTAGCGGCCGCGATCCTCCGGTGCTAGGCAATGGGGCCTCCATGGCGCTTCGCCGCGGCTAAGCGTGAGTCGCCGTGAAGGGAATCAGGGCCAGGGTGCGGGCCCGCTTCACGGCGGTGGTCAAGGCGCGCTGGTGCAGCGCGCAGTTGCCGGTGATGCGCCGAGGGATGATCTTCCCGCGCTCGGTGATGAAAAGACCGAGCAGCTTGGGGCTCTTGTAATCCAATTTGAAATCCTTGTCGGCGCAGAAACGGCACACCTTGCGGCGGCTGAAGCTGCGTTTGCGGGTCTTGGGTCGTTGCGCGTAGGCCATAAATGCTTCTCCCTTGGGCTATTCTTCGATGCCTTCGATGGCGGGTTCGTCGGCGGGGCTCGCATCGCGACCGTGGCCGTGGCCGCCCTCGTGATGGCGGCGGTCGCCGTAGCGATCGCGGGGCGGACGGTCGTAGACGGGCTCTTCGTGAAAGACCTCTTCGGGCGGGAGCGGGGCCTCGCCGGCGCGGGCCAGACGCTCGGCCTGGTTGACCTTCTCGTCGACCTTGACGGTGAGGAATTTGAGCACCCGGTCGTCGTACTTCAGGATGCGCTCGAGCTCGGCGACCGAGGCCCCCTGATCGAGGTATTGCAGGTACAGGTACTGGGCCTGGGTGAACTTCTCGACCCGATAGGCCAGGCGGCGCTTGCCCCAATCGACGTGGTGCAGGATGTGGCCGCCGCCTTTAGTAATGATATCCTTGAGTTTTTCTTGGATGGTCTTGACTTGGTCGCCGGGCAGGTCCGGCTTGAGGACGTAGATTGTCTCGTACTCGCGCATGTTTCCTCCTTATGGTCCTTGGGTCAGGGCCCCCTTAAGGGAGCAAGCAGGATGAATATTCAATTAGGGCGCCTGGTATTAACCATTTGCATCAAGGGGTCAAGCCCCATTTTGACGAAGATCTTCACCGCTTCCGAGGCCTTAGGCAAGAGCTCTTCGTCCAAAATCTTGCGTTCTTCCTTCGAGAAGGCGGCCAGGACGTGATCGGCCCCTCCCCTTTGGGCCGGGGGCCTTCCGATGCCCACCCGCAGGCGGCAGAAGTCCTTGTGTCCCAAGGCCTCGATGATCGAGGCCACCCCCTTTTGGCCGGCGGCGCTGGCGGAAAACTGGGCCTTCATGCGACCGAAGGGCAGGTCCAGTTCGTCGTGGACGACCAAGAGGTCGCCGCCCTCGAGCTTGAGGAAGTCGACCCAGGGGCCGACGCAGCGGCCGCTCAAATTCATGAAGGTCTCGGGCTTGACCAAAAGGATCTTCTCGTCGCCCTCGCGGTGCTCGGCGTAGTGGCCGTGGAATTTCTGCCGGCGGAAGTCCGCGCCCCACTCCTCGGCCAGGCGGTCGACGATAAAAAACCCGACGTTGTGTCGGGTTTTTTCGTATTCTTTGCCGGGATTGCCGAGGCCGACGATGAGCTTGGGCATGGGTTTTACTTTTTCTTCTCTTCCTTTTTCTCGGCCTTCTTCTCGGCCTCGCCCTCGGCGGGCTTCTTCTCGGTCAGGACCTCGGGCTGGACGACCTCGGTCTCTGCGGTCGTGGCGACTTCTTCCACCGGCGCCACGACGGCCGCGACGGTCTCGTCGGAACCCGGCACCAGCTCGACGCCCTCGGGGAGCTTGAGATCATGCACATGGATGTTGTCGCCGATGTTGAGGCCGGAGACGTCGGCCTCAAGAGAGTTGGGAATCGCGGTGGGAAGGCAGTTCACCTTGATGGTACGGGTGATGTGCTCGAGGATACCGCCTTCTTTGACGCCGGGGGCCTTGCCGACCAGCTGGATCGGGACCTCGACCGAGACTTTCTTGGTCAGGTCGATCTTCAAAAAGTCGACGTGCAGGAATTTGCGGTCGATGACGTGGGCCTGGTAGTCCTTCACCATGACCGGGATCCGGTCCTTGCCCTCGATCTGCAGGTCGACGATGACGTTGATGCCGGAGGCCGAGCTCACCGCCTTGGTGAAGTCGCGGGTGTTGACCGAGAGGGGCATGGCCTCTTGGCCCTGACCGTAGAGGACGGCCGGGATGGCGCCCTTGGCGCGCAATTGGCGGGCGACGCCCTTGCCGGTCTTTTGCCGAAGGTTGGCGGTTAACTGTTGGCGTTCCATGACAGACTCCTTAAAAAACTAAACGAACAATGAAGAAACCGAATCGCTGTGCGTGATGCGGCTGATCGCCTCGCCGAGCAGCTTGGCCATCGACAAAACCTTGATCTTGGGGTGCTTGAGCACGGCCTCGGGCTGGGAGATTGTATTCGTGACCACCAGCGCCGACAAGACGGATTTTTCGATGCGCTCGACGGCCGGGCCCGAGAGCACGCCGTGGGTGGCGCAGGCGAAGACGCGCTTGGCCCCGTTATCGGCCAGGGCCTGCGCGGCCTGGGTCAGGGTGCCGGCGGTGTCGACCATATCGTCGACGATGATCGCGGTCTTGCCCTCGACCTCGCCGATGACGTTCATGACTTCCGAGACGTTGGGGCGCGTGCGCCGCTTGTCGATCATCGCGAGGCCGACCTCGAGGCGCTTCGCGTAGGCGCGGGCGCGCTCGGCGCCGCCGGCGTCGGGCGAGACGATGACCAGGTCGTTCATCAAGTTTTCCTTGATGTAGTCGAGCAGGATCGGCGTCGCGTAAAGATGATCGAAGGGAATATTGAAGAAGCCCTGGATCTGCCCGGCGTGCAGGTCGACGGAGAGCACGCGGTGGGCGCCCGCCGAAGTAATGAGGTCGGCGACCAGCTTGGAGGTGATCGGGGTGCGGGGCTGAACCTTGCGATCCTGCCGGGCGTAGCCGTAGTAGGGCATGACCGCCGTGATGCGCTCGGCCGAGGCGCGCTTGAGCGCGTCGATCATGATGAGCAGCTCCATCAGGTGCTCGTTGGCCGGCCGCGAGGTCGACTGGATGACGAAGACGTCTTTGCCGCGGACGTTCTCGTCGATCTCGACCCAGACCTCGCCGTCGGAGAAGCGCTTGACCTGGGCGGCGCCGAGCGGCACCCCGAGGGCGGCGCAGATCTCCCGGGCCAAGCCCAGGTTGGCGTTGCCGGAGAAAATTTTGATGTCTTCCAAGGGTCGCATCATTTTCATTTCAAGCTTTTCCCAAAACCTATTGTTGGGGCGGTAGGATTCGAACCTACGAATGCCGGAATCAAAATCCGGTGACTTACCGCTTGTCTACGCCCCAGTAAACTATCTAAAAAAAATCGGTCAAAAACCGGCATTTCACCCCCAAAGGGCGGCATGGGTTACACCGTAGGTACGCGGATTGTCAATGTTTCTGGAGGAAAAAAGGGCCCTCAGTCGTCCGGGGCGGCATAGTCCTCGGGTTTGATCTGATCCGGGGTCTTGGACTCGATTTTAGGCGCCTCGGGGGCTGGGGCGACAGATGGAAGGGCACCCTTCTCGCGCTCGTAGGCGTCCAGGACAACCGTCTCGATCTTGGCCCGAAATTCGTTATTTAAGGGGTGGGCGATGTCCTTGAAGGTACCGTCCTTGCGCTTTTTAGAGGGCATGGCGACGAAAAGACCGCTGTTGCCGTGGATGACCTTGAGGTCACGGACTACGAAACAGTCGTCGAAGGTGACCGTCGCGTAGGCCTTCAGCTTCTCTTCGTTGACGGGAAATACTCGAACCTCGGTGACTTCCATGCGGCCTCACCTTCGTCGAATAAAATACCATATTTTTCAGGTCGATTCACGAGGAAAGCCAAAGGAGGCGCAGAAGCGGGATGAGGGGTCAGGCGGCGTCCAGGTTTTCGGCCATGAAAATTTTCCACTCTTTTTGGGCCTTTTTCTCCATGCGCTCGAAGGCCTTGGCCAGCTTGACCTTGTCGGCAAAGATACCAAAGACCGTGGGGCCGCTGCCGGTCATCTGACTGGCCAGGGCCCCCAATTTCAACATTTCGTCTTTAATTTCACCGATGATGGGGAATTCTTTGATGGTGACACGCTCGAGGTCGTTGTGGAGAATCTTAGCGACGTCTTTCTTGGTGCGGTAGGCGTTGGGGACCTCGCCCTGCCCGTTGAATTTGCCCCCCTCGAGCTGGTAACGCCCATAGACCCAGTCGGTGCGCACGGGAATATTAGGATTTACCAGTAAAAACAATAGCTTAGGCATGGCTTTGACTTTTTTCAACTGCTCGCCGATGCCCTCGGCCAGGGCCGGGCCTTCGAAGAGGAAAAAGGGCACGTCCGCCCCCACCTTAAGGCCGATTTTCATGAGCTTTTCTTTGGTGAGCTTGAGCTTGAGCAGGTGGTTGATGCCCTTGATGACGGTGGCGGCGTTGCTGGAGCCTCCGCCCATGCCGGCGGCCACCGGGATGCGCTTTTTAATGTGCACCTCGACCCCGACGTTGCGGCTGGAATAGGCCAAGATCTCTTTGATGGCCTTGAAGGCGATATTGCTTTCGTCGTTGGGGACCCCCTCGTGGT
>JADYZQ010000316.1 GCA_020853015.1 Deltaproteobacteria bacterium | reverse complement strand
GGATCTCGCTCCGGTGGAAAATCTCCACCTGTACCGGGATGTTTTCCACGCGCAGGGTGCGCGTCTCGACGATACGCCGCGGCGGTCCGCCGAAGCCGCCGCCGAACCCCACGCCCATCACCGTCCACAGCGGGGCATAGGCCGCGCCCCGGCCGAGGCGGCCGAGTCGACGCGCCCAAGAGACTAGACGCTCCGGGACATAGTCGCGCAGGGGCCGCTGGAAGGCCACCCGCGGCGTCCGCGCGCCGTCGGCCTCCAAGACCGTCGCCCGCCGCTCCAGCTCCTGCTCGAGGCGCTGAAGCCGTGGCCCGGAGACCTCGCGCGCCAATCGGCCGCCGACGTGGAATTGCAGCAAGGTACCCAAGGCGTCGGTGATCGAGGTCGCGCCGTCGACGTGAGGACGCAGACCCAGCCGCGCCTCGAGGTCGTGGCTGAGCAGGATCCCGCCGAAGAGCGCGGCCTGAGGAAGGGCCGCTTGGGTGAATCTTCCCAGAATGGAGGGATTGGGGCCGATGCGGGAGACGCCGAGGCGCGCCAGGGCGCCGGTCAGCTTGAGGGCGCCCAAGGTCAGGGTCCCGGCGGCGTATTCGTGCCAGAGGGATTGGGCGCTCCAATCCTGCGCGCGGCCCAGGGCGGCGTTGGCGGCACGCACCGTGCCGGTGAAGGCCACCGACTCGACGCCGAAGCCGGCGAGGTTCGCCAGGCCCCGTGCGATTAGCGGCCGGGAGAAAAATCCCGAGCCCGCGCTCAGGCGGCTCAAGGCCGCGAGGCGCGTCATGCGAAAGGCCAAGCCGGCCCCGGCCATGCCGGCGATCATCGCCGGATCGGAGGCCTGCGCCGCCAAACGACGGCCGAGGAATTCCACGCGGGGCAGGACGGCACCGCGCCCGAGAATCGCGTCAAGCCGCGCCCTGGCGCGCCCCTGTAGGGGCCCTTCGCGAAGGGCCCCTGCGACGACGGCAAAGACACCCGCCGCCGCGTCCAGCCTCTCCGCGTTCTCCAAGCGAATCCCGAGCGAAATCAAACCTTCTCCGAGGGCGCGCGCATCGCGCTCCGACGCCAGGCTGAGCATCTCCTCCACCGCCCCCTCGCCCAGCCGACCTTGGATCTCCCGCCGCTCGCTCGCGCTCAAGCGTTCCCAGGCCTCGCGCAGGCTCCCCGCGCCGCCCTCTCCTAAGGCGCAACTCAGGGGTCCCGGCCGCTCGGTATTTTCCATGGCGCGGGCCAAGAGCAGGGCCGTCTCCGGCGCAGGCGAAGCCGCGCCCGGGGCGGAGCCCCAAGGCAATTCCATTGAATGTCGGGAAAGAAAGGTAAAATCCCGAGGTCTCCCAAATCCCTGAACCATAACGGCTCCGATGCATTGGGCCCCCGGAATGAATTTTTCAAAAAGCAGATCTAGAATTTGATCGACCGCCCGCGAGAAATGTTGCTTTTGGCCGTGAAAATGCCCATGATTCCCTTTCCAACACCAGGAGGCTGCCATGGGCATTATCGATTTTCTCAAAAAACAGGCTATCGAGGTCATCGAGTGGACCGACGACTCCGGCGACACGCTGGTCTACCGCTTCCCCGTCCACCAAAACGAGATCAAGATGGGCGCCAAGCTCACCGTCCGCGAAGGACAGAACGCCGTTTTCGTCTGCCAGGGCCAGATCGCCGACGTCTTCAAGCCCGGCCTGCACACCCTGCAGACCCAAAACATCCCGATTATCACCAAAATCCTCTCCCTGCCCTACGCCTTCAACTCGCCCTTCAAGGCCGAGGTCTACTTCGTCAGCACGCGGCAGTTCGTCGACCAAAAGTGGGGCACCACCAACCCTATCATGCTGCGCGACAAAGAATTCGGCATGATCCGGCTGCGCGGCTTTGGCATCTACTCGATCAAGGTCTCCGACCCCGCGCTGTTCATGAAGGAGATCGTGGGCACCGACGGCCACTTCACCACCGACGAGATCACCGGCCAGCTCAAGCGCATCGCGGTCAGCGGCTTCAGCGACTTCGTCGCGACCTCGGGCATCCCCGCCTTGGACTTGGCCACGCACTACGACGAGCTCTCCGCCGGGGTGAAGACCAAGTTGCAGCCCGAGTTCCAGACCCACGGCGTCGAGCTGGTGAAATTCATCGTCGAGAATCTCTCGCTCCCGGAAGAGGTCGAGAAGATGATCGACAAGCGCACCCAGATGGGCGTGGTCGGCAACCTGCAACAGTACACGCAATTCCAGACCGCCCAGGCCATAGAAGAGGCGGCCAAGAACCCCGGCGGCATGGCGGGCATCGGCCCCGCGATGGGCGCGGGCTTCGCGATGGCCAACCAGATGGCCCAAAGCATGGCGGCCGGCCAGCAAGCGGCGGCCAATCCCGCGCAGTCCGCGGCGGCCCCGGCGGCGGCCGCCGGAGCGGCGGGCGCGGCGACGACCGGCGCCAAGTTTTGCGTGGAATGCGGCGGCGCCCTGCCCGCCGAGGGCAAGTTCTGCCCGCACTGCGGTAAGCCCCGGGGTTAGCGATGGCCGAGAATCCCGTGGACGCCGGCGCGGGGGCAAATCCCCCGACCTCCTCGGCAGAGAAATACCCCTGCGGGAGCTGCGGCGGCCTCCTCAATTTCGATCCCCATTCCGGAAAGCTCAAGTGCCCCTACTGCGGCGCGGAGCAGGCCGTGCCGGACTCCGCGCAGGCCGCCGTCGAAGAGCACTCCTTCGAGAGTTTCTTAAGCCGCGTCAAGACCCAGTCCTGGGGGCTTAAGCTCGCCTCCATCCAATGCAAGTCCTGCGGGGCCGTCACCCAAACCAACGATCGCGTCTCGGCGATGAACTGCCCCTTCTGCGACCACCCCATGGTCCTCGACGACTCCCGGCTCGAGGCCGATGCGATCCGCCCGGAGAGCGTCCTGCCCTTCGCCGTCGATCCCGACCGCCTGGCCGAGGGCCTGCGCGCCTGGATCCGCCGTCACTGGTTCGCCCCCTCCGACCTGAAGAAATACTGGCAGAAGGGCAAAATCCGCTCGATCTACCTCCCCTATTGGACCTTCGACGCCCGCACCCACACCCAGTGGACCGCGGAGGCGGGGCACTACTACTACGTGCGGGAGAACAACCAGCAGGTCCGCAAGGTGCGCTGGGAGCCGGCCCGCGGCGAGCGCGACGATTTTTTCGACGACGAGCTGCTCTGCGCCTCGCAGGGCCTCGCGCCGGCGCTGCTGCGGCAGATCGAGCCCTTCCCCACCAAGGAATTGAAGCCCTACCGTTCGGAGTACCTCGCGGGGCACCTGTGCGAGCGCTACGCCCTGGGTCCCAAGGAGGCCTGGCGGGGCGCGCAGGAGCGCATTTACGCCAAGCTGCGGACCTACTGCGCGGGAGACGTCCCCGGCGACACGCAGCGCAATCTGCAGATCCACCCGACCTTCAGCGACATCAAGATCAAGCATACGCTGTTGCCGGTCTACATCGGTCACTACCACTACAAGGGAAAGGACTTCCCCTTCTACGCCAATGGGCAGACCGGAAAGATCGGGGGAAAGACGCCGATCAGCTGGGTCAAGGTGCTGCTGGTGATTTTGGGGATTTTATTGCTGATCGCGATGTACGGGTATTTTGGAGAATCGTAGGGGCGAACACGAGGTCGCCCCTACTCCAGTTCGATGAACTGTTTCGGCATCGGCACCACGACCCCCTCGAAGCCCTGCGTCTTGAGATGCCCCGCCAGGGCCAGCGACTGGTCCTCGTCGCCGTGGACGATGAAGATCCCCTTCAGCTGCCTCCCGCAACGCTCGACGAACTGGATCAGCTCGCCGCGGTCGGCGTGCGCCGAGAAGGAGTTGATCACCTCGACCCGCGCGTTCAGGTCGCGCTCGACGCCGAAGACCCGCACCCGCCGCCGGCGCTCGACGATGCGGCGTCCCAAGGTGTGCTTCGCCATGTAGCCGATGATCAGGATCGTGTTGTTGGGGTTTTCCATATTGTTGCGCAAGTGGTGGACGATGCGCCCGCCCTCGCACATGCCGGAGGCCGAGATGATGATCATCGGGTCCTCGCGGCCGTTCAAGGCCATCGATTCCTCGACCTCGGTGATGTAACGCAGGTTGGTGAAGGCGAAGGGGTCCTTGCCCTGGGCGATGATGTCGCGGACCTGCTCGTCTAAGACCTGGGGGTAGAGCTTGAAGATGTCCGTCAGCCGCACCGAGAGCGGCGAATCGACGTAGACCGGCATCTCCGGAATCGCCTTTTCCAAGAACAGCTGGTTGAGCGTGAAGACCAAGAGCTGGGTGCGCTCGAGCGAGAAGCTGGGGATGATGACCTTGCCGCGGCGGGCGAAGGTCTCGTTGACCACGCGGGCGAGCTGGCCCTTCATCGAGGAGATCGGCTCGTGGTCGCGGTCTCCGTAGGTGCTTTCGATGATCAGGTAATTCGGCATCACCGGGGTCTCGGGGTTGCGCATCAGCGGCATATTCATGCGGCCCAAATCGCCGGTGAAGGCGATGCGCGTCTTCCCGGAATCGGTCTTGACGTCCAGTTGCACCACCGCCGAGCCCAAGACGTGGCCCGCCTCCATGAAGCGGCACTTGACGTTCGGGGCGACGTCGAAATCGCGGTGGTAGTCGACCGAAACGAACTGGCTCATCGCCTTCAGCACGTCCTGCTCGTCGTAGATGGGGTCGACCGGGCCGAAATCCGGGTCGTAGAGCTCGTGCTTGTTGATGTACTCGGCGTCGGCCGCCTGGATATAGGCCGAGT
>JADYZQ010000315.1 GCA_020853015.1 Deltaproteobacteria bacterium | reverse complement strand
CGTAGGCGCCGTGGCGCATCCCGAGCTTCTCGGCCAGGTAGCGCATCTGGTCGATGCCGAAGCTGCGCCGGGAATTGAAATCGACTTCTTGAAGCAGCAGCAGGTCGGGCTTGAGCTCGGCCAGCCGTGCGGCCATTTCGTCCAAGTTACGCAAGAGCTCGGCGCGGTCGGCAACGGCTTCCTTGTTGTTCTTCACCCCCGAGCCGTAGCCGATGTTGTAGCTGACGACGCTCAGGCGCTCGGGCAGGGCCGTCGGCGGCGCCTCCCGCGGCCCGGGGAATTGCAAGATCCCGGCGCGGGGGAATTCCTGCTCGGTGACGGCCGGGCGCAGCGAATAGGCGAGGAAGAGGCCGAAGAGCAGGGCAAGGACGCCGACCAGGTAGAAGAGGCTGCGGAGGAGTTTTTTCATAGGCTGGGGTGGGATGTTTAGGGAAGAGCGCGGCGCCTGGCAAGGAATCTCGAATCGCGTCTATTTCGGCGGGGACAGGGCATCGATCTTCGCGGCCAGGATGAAGTCGTTCTCGCTCAAGCCCCCGATCGCGTGGGTCCAGATCGTGACCGCGACCTCGCGGTAATGGACGCAAAAATCGGGGTGGTGGCCCTCGTCCTCGGCCAGGCGGGCCATTGCGTTGATGAAGTCCATGGCTTGGAGGAAGTTTTTTAACCGGAAGGCTTTGTGGATGCGGTCCCCCTGCAGCTCCCATCCGGAGACCTCTTGGAGCATCATTTGCAAGACGGGGCCCTCCAGCTTGGGGATGCCGCTCTCGCAGGGGACGCATTTCTTCTTTAAGAGCTCGGTCATCAGCCACCTCGTTTGGTCTAGCCAGTGCCGCGACTTTCGACTATACACCGCGGGATGCGTCCCGCAAAGCTCCTTCCCCTTATCGTCTTTATCCTGGGAATCCTGGCCCAAGGCCCCGCCGTCGCGGCGGCCCCGCCGGCCTTCCCCGTCCCCGACGAAGAGCTGCCGCCCCTGCTCGAGACGACGCCGCCCCGGCCCTACGAGGTCTTGACCCCGCTCGGCGCCGGCAAGAAAGACCTGCTCGAGGCGCGCCTCCAGCTGCGCCGCGAGGGCGCGAAGGCCCAGGCCGAGGCCGTATTGCTCTTGGGTTGCGAGTCCGGCGGGATGGGGCGCGACGGGCTCACCTTCTACCGCAAAGACGCCTACTGCCGCGGCCTGGCGATTCGCTACACGCAGCCTTGATCCAGTGTCGGTTTATTCGGAGGCTTCGGGCAGCCCCCGGACTTTTTGAAACGAGCTCGCGTTGTCGGGATTTTGCATCAGGATCTGCCTCGCGGCGCCGCCGCGCAAGGTCGGGCTCGGGGCCTCGAGGTTGAGGCAGAATTCGGCCGTCTCGTACTTTTGGATATCCGGGCAGACGATCGAAAGCTTCTCGCTGCGGTGCACGCGGCCCTGCGCGTCGGTGTAGCTGACCAGGATCAGGGCGTGTTTGTAATAGGTGGTTTCCTCGCCGTAATCGATGCAGGAGAAGACCGCGCGTCCGTACTCGTTGGCCGATTTTTGGTATCCGGTGGGGATGTAGGGGCCGTTCTCCTCGTTGCTCAGCCACCAATAGACCATCGGCGTGCCCGTCTCGGGGAACAGCGTCTCCATGGGGGCGTCCAAGGGGCGTTTGCAGTTGCTCCGGCCGTCCAGGGCGGAGACCGAGATCGTGACATTGTGCCCGCGCTGCACCTGTCCGTCGCTGCCGGGGCGATAGCCGCCGAAGGGATTGCTGTTGGCGACGGTGTAGTGGCTCGCGGCGCCCGGGGCCTCGGCCCCCCCGCCCGAGCTGGGCGGCTCCATCTTGGTGAGTCCCGTCGGGACGCCGTCGCTGCCGGGACGGTAGCCGCCCAGGGTGTTGGCGGCGGCGCCGGGCTCGGCGGCCGGCGCCTCGCCCGTGGATCCCCCTTCGTCCTTGGAACCGCCCCCCTCCGCGAAGCCCCCCGGGGCCCCGCCCAGGCCGGTCATCCCCGAACAGGCCGAGAGGCCGCCCAAGCCCCAGGCCAGGGCGATCGTCAGGGTCAGGATGCGCAAGGGCTTGAAAATCAAGGGCTCCTCCCGAGCGGTTGGGACAAGTGATTTTACCGGGCGATGTCTTGGCAGGCAATGCCCCTTCCTCAGTCCATTTTCGGCCCATCCTCTGGCGGAAGTTGTGTCGCTAGATCCCCGTCCTGTGCGACCGCCCGGATTTCCTCCGCGATCCGCTCGAGCTTTCGGTCCCGGAGATAGCTCTGTCGCAGGGCGGGGGGCAGCTCGGGCAGCAGCGACTCAAGCTCGCGCCGCGCGCTGAGGAAATAATTGCGGGCCCGCTCCCGTTCTTGTCTGCGGCGCGCGAGCCGGCCGCGCTCCCAATCGATTTCCCAGAGCAGCGGGCGAATCCCCAGTTGCCAGGCCGCATGGTGCGCGAGATTCAGGGCGCGAGCGGCCCCGTCCAGGTCCGGCCTCGGCCGGTCGCGCAGCACCCGTCCCAAGAGCAGCCGGGCCATGGCGAGCCAGGCCGGCTGGGAGCGGCGTTCGGCGATTTCCAGGGCCGCCTCCGCGTCGAGCTGGGCGGCGGCGTATTTTTGCGCCTCATACTGGAGCAGGCCGCGGTCGTGGCGGCACTGAAAATACCACTGCGGGTGCCGGGCCGGGTCGAGGATGGAGAGGGCCTGCTCGAGGAGGGCGAGCCGCCGCGCGAACTCGCCGCGCTGCCCGGCGATCTGCGCCAGGACATTGAGGGCGGCCGCCTGCTGCTCGTGGTAGCCGGCGTGCAGGGAGATTTTCAACAGCTCATAGCCACGGGCCTCGGCCTCCTCCGTTTTGCCGAGATAAAGAAGGAGGTTGATCCAGTTCTCGCGCAGCTTGCAAGAGAGCTGGGGCTGGCCGACCGCCGGCTCCCGCGCGAAGGCCTCGCGGTAGGCCTGCTGGCAGCGGCTCCAGCGCCCCTGGTCGTAGTCGAGGAGGGCGAGGTTCATCCAGGCCATCGCCTCGTGATAGGCGTCCCCGCCCGCGCGGGCGGCCTCGATGGCCATCTGAAAGCAGGCCTCGGCCGCTTCGGCGTCGCCGCGGCGCTTGGCGAGCAGGGCGCGGAGGTTGGCGACGCGGGAATCGCCGAGGAGATCGCGCGCCTCGCCGTAGGCCGCCTCGGCCAGGTCCAGGGCGGCCGCCGCGGTCTCGGCGTCGCCCGAGGCGAGGGCGGCGCGGGCGCGGACCTCGTGGTGCAGCCCGCGCAGGCCCGCTTCGCGCGGGGGCTCGGAGGGCAGCAAGCCCAGGGCCTCTTCGGAAAATCCCGCCGCCGCCAAATGGCGCGCCCCGTGGACGGCCACGGCGGCAGGCAGGGCCTTGGCGGCCGCCGCGTCCGGGGCCAGGGCCCGCATCCACTCGGCCCCGGCGGCGTAGCGGCCCTGACGGTAGAGGGAGGTCAGGGTCTCGAGGGTGCGCGTCTCGTCGAGGGCCGGGGGCCTGCCTTCTTTCTCCGGTTTGGAAGCGCTGAAATACTGCGCCATACCGAGGCGGGACCTGCGTCTCAGCAGCCCCTCCCGGCTCCAGTCCTCGAGCCGCGCCTCCATCAAATTCGCGTCGACTCCCAAGATGCCCGCCAAGGTCGCCGCGCCCAGACCGGCCTCGGCGCAGGCGAGCAGTTCCTGCGTCTCCGCCAGCCGTTCCCGCCACAGCGCCTCGTGCCGTTCGAAGAGGTCGTCGAGGCTCGCCGGAGTTCCCCCGTTCCAACGCCAACCGCGGTCCGACCACTGAATCATGCCGAATTCGCGCAGGGCCTGCAGGGCCTGCTCGAGCCGCGGCGGACGGCCCGCGCAGAGACGGTGCAGGGGCGCCGCCAGCTCGGCGGGGAAGTCCGCCAGCTCCGCGGCGAGAAACGCGGCGAGCTCCGCGAGGGTCAGCGGCTCGAGGCGAATCCAGCGGTGGGGATTCAGGTCGGGTCCCGCCGGCTCCTCCGTCAGGAGCAAGGCGGGGGCGGCGCGAGCCTCCAGGAGATCCAAGACGGAGACCAGTTCGCGACGGGAGAGCCCCGCGCCGGAGACGAGGAGGGGCGAGGGGGAGTCCACGAGTTCTCGGCACCGCTCGGCGCCCAGGTGGAGGGGGCGAAGGCCGCGGAGTTGGAGCGCGGCCTTGAGGCGGTCGAGCAGGCGGCGCTTCCCGCTGCCCGCCTCCCCCGAGACCACGATCACTCGGGGGCCCTGGCGCTGAAGCTCGCCGAGCAGCTCGTCCAACAAGGCGGGGCGGAAGGCCCGCTCGGAGCCGGCGAGGATCTGCGGCGGCGCGCTTCGCGCCAGCAGCGAGAAGTCCTCGCCCAGGCATTCGTTGAGCGCCGCAAGCGCCTCCCGCGCACCGGAGAAGCGGCGCCGCGGATCGCGGGCGGTGGCCCGGGCGAGAAATTCGGAAAAGGATTCCGGCAGGGCGGCGGGCAGGCGCCTCGCCGGGGGCGCCTCGCCGTAGATCTGTTCCTGCAGCATCGCGACGGGGTCCGACGCGGCGAAGGGGAAGCCGCCCGCCAGCACGCGATGGCAGAGCATGCCGAAGGAATAGAGATCGCTGGCGGGCGAGGCCGCTTCCTCGAGGAGTACCTCGGGCGCGGCATAGGGCGGGGTGCCCAGCAGGCGCGCCGGCGCCTCGGGGCCGCCGCGCAGCCAGGCGGCGGTGCCGAAGTCGATCAGCTTCACGATGCGCTCGCCCCCGGCTGCTTGGGCGAGCAGGACATTGCCGGGCTTGAGATCGAGGTGGAGCAGGCCGCGGCCGTGGAGGAAGTCGAGGGCCCCCAAGACCTGTACGAGCCAGCGCAGGACGGTATTGAGGTTGGCGGTGCGGCAGGCCTCGAGGAAGTCGCCGCCGGGCAGGTATTCGGAGCTGAAGTAGAGAAGCCCCTCGCCGGTTCCGAAATCGAAGACCTTGGCCAGGTGGGGGTGTTGCAGGGAGCTCAAGGCGCGGAACTCGTTCTCGAAGGCTCGGATCAATTCGGGACGCGTCCCTTCGTCCAGCGCGAGGGTCTTGAGGGCGACGCGGGTGCCGCCGGCACCGAGGTCGCGGGCCAGATAGACGAGGCCGGCGCCGCCGCGGCCGATTTCTTCCAGCAGTTCGTAGCGCCCGGCGAGCCGCCGCGGGAGGGCGTCCGCCCCGGCCGGCTCGCGCGGGGCCGGGAAGGGCCGGGCCGCCGTCGAACGGGCGCGGCCGGCGCGCGGCCCGCGGGGAGGGCGCGCTTCGCCGCGCGCCCGCAGGATGCGGTGGATGGTCGAGGTGGAAAGGCGGACTCGGTGCTCGCGCTCGAGCCGGAGGCGGAGGCCTTCGAGGCCTTCCCCGGATTCGCGCGCGAGCTGGAGGACGCGGCGTTCGACCTCGGCGGGGGTCTTGCGCGGGCTGCGCCGGGGGCGGCGGGATTTTTCGCGCAGGGCCTGGAGTTCGAAGCCGGAGTCCCTAAATCGATTCCACCAATAGTAATAGAAGCGGGGGGCCTTGCCAGCGCGCCGGCAGGCGGCCACCACCCCCGCCGGGCCTTGGGCCTCGAGGAAGAGCGACAACTTATGCCGAAGGCCGGCCTCCTGGCAGGTCTGCAGGGCATTTTGGATTTTTTCTAAGATATTGATTTTTTTCATTAATAATTATTTATTTACATATCTTATGAAAATTATCTTTTGGATCCAGGTACTGTTTTAAGAGTATTTTCTAGAATT
>JADYZQ010000314.1 GCA_020853015.1 Deltaproteobacteria bacterium | reverse complement strand
TCGTATTCCGAAAAATTCCCCTCGAACCAGGTGACCTGGCTCTCGCCCTCGAAGGCGAGGACGTGGGTGGCGATGCGGTCCAAGAACCAGCGATCGTGGCTGATGACCACCGCGCAGCCGACGAAATTTTCCAAGGCCACCTCGAGGGCGCGCAGCGTGTTGACGTCGAGGTCGTTGGTGGGCTCGTCGAGCAGCAGGACGTTGCCGGCGTTTTGCAGGGCCAGGGCGAGGTGGACGCGGTTGCGCTCGCCGCCCGAAAGGACGTTGATCGGCTTCTGCTGATCGGTGCCGGAGAAGTTGAAGCGCGCGAGGTAGGCGCGACTGTTAATCTCGCGGGGGCCCAGTTTGAGCGTCTCGTGGCCCCCGGAAACCACGTCGTACACCGTCCGCTTGTCGTCGGGCGAGAAGCGGTTTTGGTCGACGTAGCCCAGCTTGACGGTCTCGCCGACCTTGAAGGTCCCGGCGTCCGGCTTCTCCATCCCCATGATCATCTTGAAGAGCGTCGTCTTGCCCGCGCCGTTGGGCCCGATCACGCCGACGATGCCGCCCTGGGGAAGCTTGAAGTTCAGATTTTCGAACAAGAGATTGTCGCCGTAGGCCTTGGCCACGCCTTGGGCCTCGATGACCATCTCGCCCAGGCGCGGTCCGGGCGGGATGTAGATCTCGATGTCGTCCTGGCGCTTCTCGTTCTCCTGGGCCAGCAGGCTCTCGTACTGGGTGATGCGCGCCTTGCTTTTCGCGCGGCGGGCGGAAGGCGTCTGGCGGATCCACTCCAACTCGCGCTCGAGGGTCTTGAGGCGCTTGTCTTCGGACTTCTCTTCTTGGGCGAGGCGCTTTTCTTTCTGCTCGAGCCAGGAGGAATAATTGCCCTTCCAGGGGATGCCGTAGCCGCGGTCCAGCTCGAGGATCCAGCCCGCGACGTTGTCCAAAAAGTAGCGGTCGTGGGTGACGGCGATGACGGTGCCCTTGTAGGCCTGCAGTTGGCGCTCGAGGAAGTAGACCGACTCGGCGTCGAGGTGGTTGGTGGGCTCGTCGAGGAGCAGGACGTCGGGCTCCGAAAGCAGGAGGCGGGTCAGGGCGACGCGCCGTTTTTCGCCGCCGGACAGATTGGCGATCTTGGCGTCGCCGGGCGGGCAGCGGAAGGAATCCATCGCCAGCTCGAGGCGGCTGTCCAGCTCCCAGGCATTGGCGGCCTCGAGCTTCTCTTGGACTTCGGCCTGGCGCTCGATCAGCTTCTGCATCTGGTCGTCGGTCATCTCGTTGGCGAAGCTGTTGTTGATCTCTTCGTATTCCTTCAAGAGCCTGACGACCTCGCCGGCCCCCTCTTCCACGATCTCGCGCACGGTCTTTTCGGGATCGAGGCGTGGCTCTTGTTCCAGCAGTCCGACGGTGTAGCCCTTCGAGAAGGTCACCTCGCCTTGGTATTCTTTATCGACGCCGGCGATGATGCGCAGCAGGCTGCTTTTCCCCGCGCCGTTCAGTCCCAGGACGCCGATCTTGGCGCCGTAATAGAAAGACAGCGAGATGTCCTTGAGGACCTGTTTCTTGGGCGGATGGACGCGGCTGACCCGGACCATCGAGAAGATAATTTTTTCGGCTTCGTTCGACATGGGGAATCCTTAGATTTCTTGCGTTGTGGACCGCTCGATTAGCCCGGAAATTGGCTAAGATCAAGCGCTGCGGTTTTTTACGGGCCCTTGTGGTTTTTCTGCACCGGGCTTTGCTTAATGCCACCGCGCCCCGAAGCTGGGGGGTATACCCTCGGGCAGCCTCAGAAAAATTGTCCTTAAAGCCTGTGATAACCAATTTTTCTGCCCGCAGGGCTTGGCCCGGAGTAAGCCCGAACTTGCTTCGGGCGCGCAGCAAATTCGCTAGAATTTGCGAAGTACCATTAACGGGCCAAGCCCGGTGCCCGAGGGTATACCCCCCAACTCGGGCCGGGCGGAGGTCGAAACAAGCACCAAAAGGCACGGCATAATACCAAGGACCGAAAAAAACACCCCCACCCCGCAAAAAACCACTATCCGAGCACCCAAACGGCCCGCAGCCTGGACAAACCCCAACCCCGTGATTATCCTTCAGCATTTAAGCCCGAAAAAAAGCCTCGACTTTTCCGCGATGTTTGGGCTAAAAGCCAGCGCCCTTCAAGGAGTTACACGCTATGCGCAATATCGAAAAGATCCGCAACATCGGCATTTCCGCCCATATCGACTCGGGAAAGACCACCCTGTCCGAGCGCATCCTCTTCTACACCAATAAAATCCATAAGATCGAAGAGGTCCGCGGCAAAAGCGGCGTCGGCGCCACCATGGACTTCATGGACCTCGAGCGCGAAAAAGGCATTACCATCCAGTCGGCCGCCACCTACGCCGAGTGGAAGAACATCATCATCAACCTGATCGACACCCCCGGCCACGTCGACTTCACCATCGAGGTCGAGCGCGCCCTCCGCGTCCTGGACGGCGCCGTCCTGGTCCTTTGCGCCGTCTCCGGCGTGCAAAGCCAGTCGATCACGGTCGACCGCCAGATGACCCGCTACCACGTCCCGCGCATCGCCTTCGTCAACAAGATGGACCGCGCCGGCGCCGACCCCGTGCGCTGCATGCACCAGCTGCGCGACAAGCTGGGCCACAACGCCCACCTGATCGCCCTGCCGATCGGCGCCGA
>JADYZQ010000313.1 GCA_020853015.1 Deltaproteobacteria bacterium | reverse complement strand
CGCGCTCAACCCTATCCCCAGCGCCGCAGCGCTGAGAAACTTCTTGACGCTTCTCATAGTTATTCCTCTCTATCCGATTCGCCGAACGTTTATTCGGAAGGGAACTTTTTATGCTCTTCGGCGGAGATAAAAATTGGAGTGACCCTTCACGGAACCCAGAAAGACACGACCACCTCGCTGTTCGAGGTGGAGCGTCGAAATCTTTCTTCAATCGCCCATATAAGCAAGAGCCATGCCAACGGCAAAAACGGGCGCCCTCCCTCGGCTTTCCATATTTTCTTGGGGAATATCGGGATCGGTTGGCGCCCTTCGATTCGGATTCGAAGCTCGCGCCTCCCATTTATTGATTTAATTGAAATCGATATTAAAAATTTTTCAAAACCTTCAAGCGATACGGCGGCGCATAGCTGTTTTATGAGGTTTATCGCGCCAACGAGAGTTGGCACTTAACTTGCTTTAATGAGTTTTGGGACCGGCAAGGGATTGCTTTGTCCAAGATAAAACAGACCCCCAAGCAAAATGAGGAGACAAATTCGTCTCTTCAGACACCGGGTAGCCCTCTCTTCGGAGAGGGCTGCTTTTTTTTTGCGGGGTTTTATCCCTTACAGGCCGAATAGATTCGCGAGGAAGGTCTGAAAGTCCGTCAGGGCCAGATCCCTTGCGGACAAATCGTCCTCGGTGCAGCTTCCCTGGACCACCTTCTGGGCGGTGCAACGCATGAATCCATGATCGGCGTTCTCGTATCCCAAGGGCGGGTCCAAGAAGAAGAGATTCTCGATGCCCTCTTGCGCCGCGATCTCCCCGGCTCTTTGGTGCCGAGCCTGACAAAAGGCCAATAGCCCGTCGTTCCCCGCATGCTTCATCAAGAGCGGCGAGTTGGGGAAATAATTTCCCGAGGAGGTGCTTCCAAAAAACTCGGAATAAAACCCGCATCCCGGATAGAAGGCCACGGCGGAGGCAAAACCGATGGCATTCGGCGGCGTCATGCCCGGAGGCAGGCCTTCGCGGGCTACGGAGGCCATGACGGCGCTCCCTCCGTGCGACAGGCCGACCGCGACCACGTCCTCCGGGCTCCGAAGAAAACCTTGCCCTTGCAACCAGCCGAGGGCGGCGTAGGCATCGGGGACCCTGTCCCAAACCTCGTGGACCAACTCCCCTTGCGTGTTGCAAACCGACTCGTATCCCCGCGCGGAGAAGCTGTCGAGAATCAGCACCGCCACCCCCATGTCCAAAAGGGTCTGAGCGAGCAAGACGATATCGTCCCCCATATCGGTCGCGTTTTTATAGAGACCACCGCAGCCATGCATCAATATTGCCGCGGGAAAGGATCCGGTATCGGCGGGAAAGGCGATAAATGCGTCGAGCTGCAAGCCGTCGTTGAGGATGGCCTCCTCCCCGGGTTCGGTGCCTATCCAGTGGTCCGCATAGGGTTCTGTAGACACTCCCCCGGCTCCGCCGTCGCCTCCGCTTCCGCCGATCCCCCCCATCCCTCCGGCCCCTCCCCCGTTTCCACCTGACCCGACACCCGTCGTTGTCGTGGTTTCCGCCGAAGGCGCGCCCACGGGCCCCGATCCGCAGCCCCAGGAAGACGAGGGACCCGAAAAGATCCCAAAAATGAGGCCGGCGAAACGTCCCATCCAATGTTCCGCGGGGATTTTTTCGGCGACCCGGAATTTCCCGGCCGGATGCGCCGGCCGGACGAATTGTGGAGAGATTTTTTTTCGATGCGACGAGCCCCTGGCGGGCGATTGGCATGAGCGAATCGGTTCTTCGCTCGCGGCGCAATACTCCGCCAAAGGCTGTACTTTCCTTACCCGGTCCATACAGAGCCTTTATTTATTATTCAGTTTTTGGCCGCCGAGGCGGCAATGCCTCTTAGCGCGGCCGATGGGGACGCTAATCCGCGTCGAAATAAAACTCCACGCCCTCCGAAAGACCGACTCGGTCCCCGGGGCCGACCCAGGATCGGCCTCCGACGCCGCCTCTATTGGGAGCGAGGGGTATCGAGGCCTTGCCGTCGGCGGAATGCACCGCAACGGCGCCGTCCAAGGCGACGATGGAAAACTGGCGTCCGTCTCCCGGACTCATCCTTTCGATCCTGGCGTGCCTTCTGGAAATCTTCGGCGCGCTCCTTAAGTCGTAAATTCGGGCTTCTCCCAACCTGCCGATTTCGATCACCTCCCTGTCCCGCGGCATCCGGAGGGTCCAAGCCGCGGGCCTTCCCGGGCGCTCGCCCCAACTCCAAACCGCCCCCTCGGGACGCCAAACAAGGCCATCCTGGGAGCCGCCTTGGATCTCGACGGATCCTTGACGACGAGCCGCGGATTCCCGCGCTTCCCCGCCGCGGGACCTGCGACCCGCAATTTGGGTGAGGGTTCCGGCGACGACGGACAGGGAGGTCGTCGCGGAAATAAGCGTGCTTTCCGTCACGCCTTCCGCTCCCCCGCTCCTCCGGACTCTTTCCCGCAATTCCTGGGACGCGCCGATTTGTGTGGCATAATCTAGGGCGTCGCCGTCCCGGACACCGGGCCTGGCTCCCCCATGCTGTAAATAAAAGTGGGAGATCATGTGAACCACGCCCCCTTTACCATGGGGGAACCTGACGATCACCGGATCCTCGCCGTAGCGCCGGCCCAATTCGGCCGACCGGGCCAAGACCTCGACCCGATCCTTGGCCAATATTCGAATAGGCATGCTCCCCGGCTCGAGCCACCAACGCGGGCGCTTGGCATTCAAAAAGCCCTGCGTCCACGGCTCGCCCGCCTTGAATTCCGAGACCTCGACCTGTTCATGGTTCTCGCCGGGCTGCCTGGCGCCTCCCGTGGAGGTTCCATTATACTTCACATAAAGCGGATCACCGTTGGGGAGGCGAAAGGCCCTTTCCACCACCCTCATCAAGGCCCAGTCCGTACTCATCATGAAGCCACCGGAGGCGACCCATTCGCCCAGCAGATCGGCGCGGGACGTTGGAAATTGGTTGCAGCAATTGACGAAGACGCCCATGGCGCCGTGAAGCATCCTCTCCTGAATCTGGCTCGGCGCGACAAATCGGTATGGAACCCCGAGGCCTTCGAGCACCCTCTCGATCTTGTCATACTCACCTTCGACGACGACGATTTCGCCCTCTTTCACCTCATCGAGGGCGCGTCGAGACCCGGCGTCCATCTTTTCCTTCACCAAGGCGCCTGCCAGGCCGTAGGAACGCTCCATGCGCGGGTCGGAGGACATCATCATGACATGGGGCCCCATTGGGGAGCCGCCCTCGATCGAGAGGCGACTCCCTCCGACGGCGGCTCCGGCGACGGCCGGTGCCGCCCCGCCCATAAACTCTCCCGGCAAGGCATGGCGCGGGGATGTTTGGGAGGCCCGCAGGCGCAGGGCCTCCTGCATCGCAACGAAATTAGGCCCCAGGATCCGCCGTCCCAGACGCGAGCCGACACCCAAGGACACGAGCGAGGACAGGCTCTCGAACACGGCGCTTTCTCGCGCCAGGACCGGCCGAAGGCCCAACTTCGCCTCGGCCGCGTGGGCGCAATACAAGCCCAGGAACATCCCCAATTGAGGAATGGCGGAACCCAAGCCGCGCGCCCGCGGATTTCCGACGGCGGCTCCAAACCCCGAGAAGAGGGAGCCCGCCCCGGCATGACCGGCCAGCGAAAAGGCCCTCAAGAACCCTAGCGAGATAGCGGAGCGCTGGAGGTCCTGTCCGAAAGGACCTCCCTCCCCCGGGCTCATGGCCCTGGCGAGGGCGGGAAAGGAAAGGACCTCCGTTGCGAAAGCGAGCAAGCCGGAAAGGCTTTTGGCGCCCGACCCTCTGGAATACCAGGCGCCGCTCCATTTCGACAATGCCCCTAAACTTCCCGCGCCGACCCAAGCGGAGATCATCGAGGCGCCCATCATGGGCGCGATGACCCGGAAATCCGTCGCGCTCGAGACGAATTCCCCAAGCAATTTTTCGGCCCTGGCCCCGAAGCTCCCCTCGCCGCGGAGCAGGCTTATTTCCGCCTCCGCCCTTTTCCTGCAGGCCTCGATGCCGCAATTTTCGGCGACGGCGACGAAAATCGCCGACGCGAGTTTTAGATCGCCTCTTTGGCCGATCCTGGCCCCGAGGGCCAAGACGGATTCCCAATAAATTGGGTCGTCGGGCTCCGAGGCTAGACAAGCGAGTTCGCGAAATTCGGGCTTCGACGCTTCCCAAGGCGTCGATGCCTGGATCGCTTCGCGGACAGAGCGAGTCCTGGAATCCGATTCGAATGGCGCGCCTAAAACAGGAGCGGTCGCGGCGATGGAGGTCATCTAATGATTACCTTTCTCAATAATTTTTTTCCAAAAAATCGATTCTCATCCCGATGATTGCGGCGCAATCGCCCGCCCGTCGAAGTCGCATCTTCTCCCGCGACTCGAAGTCCGTTTAACCGCGCGCCTGCTGGACATGATCCAAGATGGCTTTAAACAACCTCAGAATTTGCAATGGCTTTCCCGCCTCGCTTTTGGATCGCCGGTCCTGACTGATGCGCGAGGCAATGGCCTCGGTGGCGCTTTGGGAGGTCAATTCCGGAATCGCCGCCCGCAAATCCTCGTATTTCATGCCTTCGTCCTGCAGCAAATTCTCCAACAACTCGGTGCATTTGCCCGTGACGCGAATCCAATCCATGGGGCCGTATGTTTTAGCGTTTGCGGAATACACGCTAAGCAATTCCCTAATCCGCAACCGCGCCCAACCCGCTTCTCCGAGCGGGACGAGCCTGAGTAAATACGGCCTTTCGGGATCAATATTAACCTTCATCCTGGTCCTGTTGAGACGCACCTCGTCGCCGTCCCTCAGATCTCTTTTTCCGGCCAAGCGGTCGTTGACGTACAATGGCACCTCGAAAGGGATCCTGTCGATCGACCAAGTGCCGTCTTCCGGATGGAACTTAAATTCGACCTTCTTGAGTTCGGCGATGTGGGGCGAAGCGGGCCAAGCCACCCTTCCCCTTCCATGGATTCCCTCCGACGGCGCGACTCCTTCCATCCTTTCGAGGTAAAGGCGCGGGAACGTCTCCTTGCGGATGCGAACCATGATTTTCTCGGACCCGATCTCCAGCAGGTCGCCTTCGTTGATGCTGCCGACGGGAAGCAGGGCCTCCTTGCCGTTGACGGACACCTTTCCTTCAAAGGCCATCGCGTCGATGGTCCAACCGATCCCGCCGCGCGAATCCACCATCGTATCGACGCGAACGGTTTCGAAGAGCTTCCCGAGCTCGGGGGAAAAACCCCATTTACCGCCAAGATCGGCGGTCCTCGGCGTCGACCACTCGTCGTTCCACGGTTTGGCGGGGCCCTTGCGACTCGCCGTCAGTCGGTGCATTTCCAAGGCGTTATCCTTCAAGGAGACCTGAAACTCGCGGTGGTTCCCGTCGAAGAAAAATGAGATTTTAGAGCCGTCCCGCAGGGAGCCGTCGGTCCAAAATTTGGACGTCTCATTCTTTCCCGTCAGGCTGGCCTCGTAAATTTCCGGAGCGACGACCCGCTTTCCATCGACGAATAGGTCGTAATGAGGCTCGATCCTCCACCGAATGCGCCCCTCGACCCGGTTCGGGACCAGCCCTAGCCTCGCGCCGTCAATCTTCCATTCCCAACGCTGATCCTCCGGACAGCGCGTCGGCTGTCCCTCCCAGACGAACACGGGAGAAGCCAGGAGCTCCTCCCAATGCGATATGGCGCTGGAGGCCAACTTAAAGGCCTGTTCCAAACCTTCCTTTTCCTCCGGTTGCGAAGCCCTGTCGGAGGAAAGGTCGCGAAGCACCCGGCGCCGAACTCGTGCCATATCCTCCGCCCGGTCGATTCCTTCCAAGACCCGATGGATCCCCTCGAGATCGCCGGCCACCGCCAGGGACACGACGTCTCGAACGCGCAGGGCCAAGGACTCTTCCCCTTCCAGGGCGCCGAGCCTCTTGGCCGTTTCCTCCTGGATTTTCCGGCGAGCTTCAGGGTCGGAGTGTGCCGCCATCAGGGCCTCCGCATAATCGCGCGCTTCCTGCGGCTCTTTTAATGCCCATAGCTCCTGGAAGGCCTCCCGCAGGGGGATTCCGGCCAATCCAGGCGCGCTCCCCCCCCCGGCGGCCCGTGCCGTCGGAACCCGGAAGATGGCCTCGAGGTCCCTTGAGGAGAGACTATGGGGGCCGTCCGCGGCCTCCGGCCCGTTCACAATCGCCGCTCCAGCGACCTCTCCCGCTGAAGTTTCCCGCGCCGAAGAAGTTCCGCAAAAATAGCCGGAGCAATGGGGATCTTCCCGCATCGCGGCGACCTGCCTCCGGACTTCCGTCAGGCAAGGATCGGGAAGGGAAAAGGACTCTAGCTCGGCCAAGGCCTTCGCCGCGGCCTCGACCAAAACCGGATTTTTCCCCGGCTTGCCGAGGTGCTTTTCGTATCGATCCCGGGTCAGTATCCCGACGAGGTCGACGAAGGCCTGGTTAGATGCGCCGGAATCGGCTGTGCGGCGTTCCGCGATGAGGACCCTTTCCATTAAGGCTCGGGGCAGTTCCGAGTCCTGAGGGCGATGTCCCGCGAGCATCCTCGTCAAGGCGCTGTCCCCCGCGAACAATTCCACTCCATGGCCCGTCACCGCCGCCATGTGCCGCAGTCCAAGCGCCGCGGCCAACCTCTCTTTGGGCGCATAATCGCGCTCGCCTTCGACGATCTCGAGCAAGCGTTCCACAAAGGGGAATTTCAGGCGCATGAGAGGGACGGAGACCCTCCTAGCCTCGGCCAGGCAATCGCTCACCAGCTCCTCAATGGCGGCAGGATTTTCAGGGGTGGTTTCCCCGGCAAAATAGGCGCTAAACTCCTTGGATGCCTTCAAACCCCGAATCTCCGCCCTGAGGTTCGGCAGCGCCGCACCGTGGTCGCTCTCGAGGAAAAGGATGGCCTCGCGGAGCTGGGCGCGAAAAGCCGGATCCACGTTGTGGTGGAACAGCTGGAACATGTTGACGATCCCGTTGGCTTCCGGGAGCGGCAGGCGCAACTGGGCGTGCCATCGCGCCTCGATGCAGGCCCGCTCCGTGGCGAGCCGAAGGATCTCGGCCGAATTGACCCGAATGGACGCGAGATATCTCGAGGCCTGGCTGTTCGGAACCATGAAGTAGACCATGCCGTGCCCGCTGAAGGCGGCGATATGGTGCAGCATCAGGCAGGCCGCGGTGCGGTCCTCGGCGGATCGCCGCGGGTTCAGGACCACCATATGCAAGTCTGAAACCGAGGGCAATTCCTGGTCGGCGTGAGGGGTGACCGGGTTCCGGCTCGATTCGGATACGGCCCTGTCCAACAGCGTCACCAGCTCCGGACTGACCCGGCCCCCCGCCCTAGCCGTGCCGCCGGAAGACGCGGATAGAATGAAGTCGATTCCCCGCACGGAACTCGACGCGGCCGGGCGCCCGCCGGGCAAAGCCGTCGAAAAAATCGGCCCGAACGGAAACTGTCCGCCCTTCACCCCGGGCAAAACGGACGCCGGCAGCGCGCGAGCGGCCAGGTCCATCTGGTGTTCCCAGGCGGCCCAACGCGGGCCCAAGGCGAAACGGCTCAAGCGTCCGGCCACGTTGAATTGCAAGAGCGTCGCCAAACCGTCCCACAGCGAATGAAGCCTACCGTGGCTCTCCCTCCACCCCAATCCCGCCTCCGCCTCGTGCGAGACCAAGATTCCTCCGAGCATCGCGGCTTGGGCGTAAACCCCTTGCCACGGACCGACTGCGGCGCCGTGGACCCTCTGGAAAACGCCCGTGCCAAGCGCGGAAAATCCGCGCAACGCGCCCAAGCCCAAGGCGCCGGAGGCCCACTCCCTCGCCAGGACTTTCGCGCTCCAATCCTGCTGCGTTCCTCCGGCGAAGCGAAAGGCCCTGCCCGCCGCGGTGAAGGCCAAAGTTTCCGCCAAAAAACCCGACGCAGCGGCGATCGCCCGAGCTCCCGTACCCCGCGAGATCCAGGAGGCCGTCGGCCTAGAAAGCAACTTGCCCAGAGTTCCCAAGCGGGCGACCCGGAATACGGTTCCCGCGACTCCCATGGCCGCGAGGGAAGGCGCGTCCAAGGAATGGCCCAGGAACTGCCCGAGGATTTTTTCGGCTTGGAGCCCGAATGCGCCCTTATCCAGGCGGGAAGAAATTTTTTCGCGAATTTCCCGGGAAAGCGATGGATCGGCGGCAAACTCGGAGGCGATCGCTACAAGAGATCCAGCGGCGGCAAAATCGCCCCGCGCTTCGATCCGATCCGCGAGGTCAAGGAGGGAAAAGACCGCCAGGTCCGTCTCGCTCTCTTTGAGTAGAGAGGACGCTTCGGCCCGCTCGCTCGCAAGAAGGCCGGCGCTCGCCGGAGCCGCCAAGAATTGTCGGAGGGCTTCCCGTAAAGTGGAGGCGGCGCCGGGGGCGCCGGACTCGGGTTCGGATGGGATTTTCGGGAAATCTATAGATGAGACCCCGCCCGCGAGCGAGCGAAGTCCCGGTCGCCCGGGATTCCAGTGCGATGACATTGCATATCTCCTTACCCAAAACGACCCGATACGATGATTCGACCTTACCCGTAGCAAGACGCGTGCCATTTGCGGCAACGCGAAATTCCAGGAGAATGAAGGGAGTTCGCCGAAGAAATTAAAAAAGTTGAAGCAAAGCGATCAATTTATTCAACGATGCGGCATCGCGGCGCTCGGGCAGGATACCCTCGCTATTTCAGCTTCGTATACGAGACCAACACTTCCCTTCCCTCTATCTTTATCTGGAAACACTTGTCCGAAAAGGAAAGCATGTCCCCGTCCTCGAGCAATTGAGTCTCGCTCGGCCGCAAATAATACTTCTGCATCGATTTCTTCCGGATGATCTGGGGGTCGCCCGGGTCTTCGCCGACGTTGGCGACCCACGCGCTGCCGTTTTCGTTCACCAAAAACGCGGCGTCCACGCTTCCGCCGTCGGGAGTTTTCAGGCGGGCCTCCCCCGTTTGGTCGGCGATCAGCTTATATACGATTTCTTTGGTATCGCCCCTCAGGAAGCTTGCCTTGCGATCGGTGGACATGACCCCCTCCTTCTCATCAATAAAATTTGCTTTCGGACAGATAGCGCAGCAATACGGCCTTTTTTTTGGGAATGCCGAAGTTCTCGAGCTTCGTATACAGGTTCCGAAGCGTGATCCCCATTTTCTTGGCCGCGGCCTTCTTGTCCCCGGAAGTCTCCGCCAGCGCCTGCAGCAGCAGGCGTCGCTCGAGAGCCCCTTCGTCGATCGAACGCCTTCCCTCGTAAAACTCGATCGGCGCCAGGTTGGACTTCGGGAACAATTGCAGGTTTAAATGGCTGGGCTCTATGCTGTTGCCCTTGGAAAACAAGATCGCGTTGCGAAGCGCGCTTTGCAGCTCCCGCACATTTCCCGGCCATGCATGGTCCATGAGCAGCTGCATCGTCTCGGGCAGGACCTCGATTTTTTCCAGTCCGTATTCGCCGGCGAAGATCCTGGAAAAATGCTCGACAAGGAGCGGGATATCTTCCCTTCGCTCCCTCAGCGGAGGAAGCCTCAAGACCATTCCGTTGATCCTGAAGAAAAGGTCCTGACGGAACCTCCCCTCCCTGACGAGCTCCGCCAAATCGATATTGGACGCCGTGACGAGCCGGAAGTTGACTTTGACTTTCTTGCTGGAGCCGACCGGGCGGATTTCCCCTTCTTGGAGCACTCTCAGCAATTTGGCCTGCATTTGAAGCGACATGTCCGCAATTTCGTCGAGAAACAGCGTCCCCTGGTCCGCCTGCTCGATCAAGCCGACCCGATCGCTGTGCGCGTTGGTAAAGGCCCCGCGCTTGTGCCCGAACAGCTCGCTCTCGAGGATGTTTTCGGGAATGGCTCCGCAATTTTCGGAGATATAGGGCCCCTGGCAACGATCGCTGCGCAAGTGGAGGGCCCGCGCGAAAAGCTCCTTGCCGGTACCCGATTCGCCGCAGATCCAGACGGAAATCTTCGTATTGGCTATCAGCTCGATTTTTTCCAGGACGCTGCGGATGCCGTAGGAGCTTCCGATGATCTTCAGTTTCTCGGGCCCGCCCACCCTGTCCAACGCCTTCTTCGAGACGCCGGCGGCCGCCAGCCTTCGGTTGGCGGCGATCGCTTCGTGCAATTGCCCGCGCTGGATGTGCAGGCTTAGCTGGGTGGCCAAGGCGTCCAGATAGACGCAATCGTCCGAATGGAAGCCTTCCGAGGGGGCGATCCGCTGCAGGCAAATCACCCCCAGCGCCTGTTCATCGACCACAATGGGGGACAAGGCGCTTATCGCGGCCGGCGCACCGCCCAAAGGTTCTCGAGCCGAATGTTCCGGAAGTCGCCCGACCCCGGTCGTCAGCAGCTCCCCCGCGGATTTGAAGAATTCCCCTTTCTCGAGCGGATTCAAGTCCTCCAGCCCGAGGACCGAGTCGGAATCCTTGTCGTAACCGATAAACGAATATTCCCCGGAGACGTCGCGCAATAAAATAAAAAAACGATCCGCGCCCGCCAGCCGGGTCGCCTCCCGCATCACAGTCTCAAAAATCGCCCTATCCCCTTTCCCCTTGAGGATCATCGTGTTGATTTCGGAAAAAAAGAGGAGCCTGGCCTGAACCAGTTCCGCATAGCTCTTCCAAGTCGCGGAAAACTCTTGGGCGGATAAGGACTTGACTGAAGAATGGGGGATATCGATCATAAATCCCTAAACTTCATTGCAAAATCCGGACCTAAATATTTATTTCTCCAAATTTATTTTATAAATAAATTCCATGGGTTATGTAGCTAAGGGCTTTACCGGGATAGATTTCGAATTCCCTCCAAGCAAAAAAAATTGAAATTTTTTCAATATTGGATATTTTGACCTCGATTTTTTCGGCAAAAAAAACAATTTTTTCATTATTTTGCGAAACTTTTTTTGATAACTTCTGATATAATAAGAACAGGCTTGGGGTGGAAACGGGTAAGGGTATGCATCAAAAAATCTTCATTCCTCTTCTTTTTGTCGTCGCTCTCTCGGCTTGCGCCAATGTTTCCTCCTTGAACTCGAACAACACCGCCGCGCTATCCGCTCAAGAACCCAGCCACGGATATGAAGTCGGGGAGGAGCCCTCAAACCAAAATCCGGCGACGGTTCCGTTCAGCGGAGACACCCCCCAAAACATGCCTTCGATGCCGATCGGGGAAGTCTCGCTTCCTATAGATGTCGGAAACCGCTTCGCCCTAAGGACCTCTCCCGACGTGGATTGGCTTTGCGCAGAAAGCTCCACGGGGCAAAAGATATCGATTTCCGGCT
>JADYZQ010000312.1 GCA_020853015.1 Deltaproteobacteria bacterium | reverse complement strand
GACCTACGGCGTCACCGGCGTCGCGCTGATCACCTTCATCCTCTTGGCGGTCCCCGAGGCCGTGACGCAGATCCAGCTCTTGGTCTGGATCTTCGCCATGCGCATCGTGATGATCCTGGCGAGCGGCATGTCCTACCTGCTCAACGAGGCCTACGCCAAGGCCCGCTTCGGCAACGCCGACAAGATGAACTTCGAATCGCCCCTCACCTCGCTGGTGTGGGTGACCTCCATCGTCTCGCTGGCCCTGACCTACGTCGTCTCCTACCTGCTGATCCCAGACCTGGGCGACGGCACCCTGTGGTGGAAGCTCTCGACGATCATCACCTGCGGCACCATCGCGGGCGCGCTCATCCCCGAGATGATCAAGATCTTCACTTCGACCGAGTCGGGCCACGTCCGCGAAGTCGTCACCGCCTCCCGCGAGGGCGGCGCCTCGCTCAACGTCCTCTCGGGCCTGATCGCGGGCAATTTCAGCGCCTACTGGATGGGCTTGGTCATCGTCGCCCTGATGGCCGCCGCCTACGGCGTCAGCGCCATGGGCGTCGGCTCGCTGATGGCCGCCCCGGCGGTCTTCGCCTTCGGCCTGGTCGCCTTCGGCTTCCTGGGCATGGGCCCCGTGACCATCGCGGTCGACTCCTACGGCCCGGTCACCGACAACGCCCAGTCGGTCTACGAGCTTTCGACCATCGAAAACCTTCCCAATATCAAGGAAGAGATCAAGCGGGACTACGGCTTCGACGTCAAGTTCGACAAGGCCAAGGACCTGCTCGAGGAAAACGACGGCGCCGGCAACACCTTCAAGGCCACCGCCAAGCCCGTGCTCATCGGCACCGCGGTGGTCGGCGCGGCGACCATGATCTTCTCGATCATCTTCCTGCTGACCGGCGGGCTCAAGACGGGCATCGAAAACCTCTCGCTCCTGCACCCGCCCTTCCTGCTGGGCCTGATCACCGGCGGCGCCATCATCTATTGGTTCACCGGCGCCTCCATGCAGGCGGTCTCCACCGGCGCCTACCGCGCGGTCGAGTTCATCAAGGCCAACATCAAGCTGGAAGGCAGCGAGAAGGCCTCGATCTCGGACAGCAAGAAGGTCGTCGCGATCTGCACGCAGTACGCGCAGAAGGGGATGTTCAACATCTTCCTGACCGTCTTCTTCAGCACCCTGGCCTTCGCCTGCATCGAGCCCTTCTTCTTCGTCGGCTACCTGATCTCCATCGCGCTGTTCGGCCTCTACCAGGCCATCTTCATGGCCAACGCCGGCGGCGCCTGGGACAACGCCAAGAAAGTCGTCGAGGTCGAGCTGAAGGAAAAGGGCTCGGCCCTGCACGCCGCGACCGTCGTCGGCGACACGGTCGGCGACCCCTTCAAGGACACCTCGTCCGTCGCGCTCAACCCGATCATCAAGTTCACCACCCTCTTCGGCCTCCTGGCCGTCGAGCTGGCGATCGAGCTGCCGCGCAACACCAGCGCCATCTTGGCGGGGGTCTTCTTCGTGATCTCGGCGATTTTCGTCATCCGTTCCTTCTACGGGATGCGGATCAAGTCGGGGGAAGCGGCGCACGCGTAAGACGCCCACGTCTTGATTTCATGAAAAAGGCGGCCTATGGGCCGCCTTTTTCATTGGGGGCGAAATTGCTTGGGCCCCTGCGGTCCGGTTCGCCCCTACTGCGCCAGCGTCTTCACCAGTTCGTGCAGGTGGTCGACCAGCTTGGGCAGCTCTTTGCGGACCTGCTCGGCGTTGCGGTCGAGCAGCTTGGCGGATTCCTGCTGCAGAACTTTCAGCTGGCCCTCGATCTTCTTCTTTTTTTCGGGCGTGAAGGAGTCCCGGAAGGCGAGGACCTTGTCGAGGCCGCGGTTCATCGCGTCCAAGTATTCCTTGAGTTCCGGTCCCTCCAAGGAAGAGCCCAGCAGCCGCAATTTGACGTAGATCTGGGCCAGGGTCTCGGCCTCTTGCAACAGGGTCGCGGAGGGTTTGGATTCGGGTTCCGCCGCGCGAAGCTGCGCCGGCGAGGCTTGCAATGCGGTCCATAGGGTGAGAGACAGAAGCGCGAGTTTCATAAAATTCCCCCTTTTCGCCTTTAACCGCCCGGATTTGAATATCTACCACCCGCCCAACGCGGGGACTACGCCTATTTCCGATCCCTGGCCAAGGCCGGCTTGATTCGCCTTGGCGCCCCTTTGCCCAAGTAGTATTCTCGGGTCATGAGAAAATTCTCCCTTTGTTTCTTTCTCGGACTCTCGCTCGCCCTGCTCCAGGCCTGCCCCAAACCCAAGGAGGCCGCCCAAACCCTGACCCTGCCGGACGGCGCCAAGATCGCCTACGAGTCGAGGGGCTCCGGCGAGACCACCTTGCTTTTCATTCACTGTTGGTCCTGCAACCGCCGCTATTGGGACTCGGCGATGGCCGAGCTGTCGAAGCATTTCCGGGTGGTCGCCCTCGACCTGCGGGGCCACGGCGAGTCCGACCGCGGACGGAAGGACCTGAAGGTCGCGGACCTGGCCCAGGACGTCGATGAGCTCATCAAGCAGTTGAAATTGAATCGCGTCGTATTGGTCGGATCCTCGATGGGCGGGAGCGTCTCGCTGGCGGCGGCCAAGGACAACCCCGGAACCGTGGTGGGCGTTGTCTGCGTCGACACCCTGCACAACGTCGAGATGAAATTCCCCCAAGAGATGATGGAGAATTTCGTCAAGTCCCTCGAACGGGACTTCGCCGCGGGCATCGCGAAATTCATGCCCGCCGTCTTCGCGAAGGACGCCGACCCCAAGCTGATCGCCTGGACCGCTGAACAGGCCTCGAAGACGGACCCGCAGGCCGCCGTCTCCCTCATCAAGGATCTATTCGCGCTCGACGTGCGGCCCTGGATGTCGGCGGTCAAGGTCCCGATCCGCTGCCTTAATTCGGACTCAAGCCCGCCCCTGGGCGTCAAGACCTCGGTCGAGGTCAACCGCAAATACGCGGACTTCGACGTCGTCGAACTGCAGGGTTCGGGACACCTGCCGCAGCTGGAGAGGCCCGAGGAATTCAACCGCAAGCTTCGCGAGACCGTCGAGGGGCTTTTGAAAAATTAAGTGCGATCAAAGGACCGCCTCACAACCATAGAATCTTGCGGTCGCCGTTTGCGACCTCAAGATTCTATGGAACCGCACTTAAACTTCTTTTTTTCCATAGATAATAGACCGCGGGGTAGACCAGCAGTTCCAAGGCAAAAGAGGTGAACAAGCCCCCCACCATCGGCGCGGCGATGCGCTTCATCATGTCCGCGCCGGTGCCGGTCGAGTACATGATCGGGATGAGCCCCATGAAGGCCGCCATCACCGTCATCATCTTGGGCCGCACGCGCTTGACCGCGCCGTGGATGATCGCGTCGACCAAGTCCTCTTTCGTGCGCATCGCGCCGCGATCCGCCTTCTCGTGGTAGGCGAGATCGAGGAAGAGCAGCATGAAGACGCCCGTCTCGGCGTCGAGCCCCATGAGGGCGATCAGCCCCACCCAGACCGCGATGGAGAGGTGGTAGTCGAGGGCCCACAATAGCCAAATCGCGCCGATCGCCGAGAAGGGTACCGCCAGCATGACGATGCCGGCCTTCACCGCCGACTTGGTGTTCATGTAGAGCAGCATGAAGATGACGAAGAAGGTCAGCGGCAGGACCAGCTTGAGGCGCTCTTTGACGCGGATCATGTTCTCGTACTGGCCGCTCCACTGCAGCGTGTAGCCCGGCGTCGCGCCCATCGTCGCGGCGACCTTGGCCTTGGCTTCTTTCACGTAAGTCCCGATGTCGCGCCCGGCCATGTCGACGAAGACGTAGCCGGTCTTCTGCCCGTTCTCGTTGCGGATCATCGCCGGCCCGCTGCGAACCTGGATCTTCGCCACCTGGGAGAGCGGGATCTGCGCGCCGGAGGGCGTCGCCACCAGCACCCGCTCGAGGCGCGGCAGGTCCTGGCGGTACTCGCGCTGGTAGCGGACGTTGATGCTGTAGCGCTCCGGGCCCTGGATCGCCGTGCTGACCGTCTCGCCGCCCAGCGCCTGCGCCACCGCCATATTCACGTCCTCGATCTTCAGGCCGTAGCGCGCGAGGGCCTCGCGATCGAAGTCGAAATCCAAAAAATAACCGCCCGCCGCGCGCTCCGCGAAGGCGCTGCGGGTGCCGGGGACCTCCTTCAATATCGACTCGAGATGAGTCCCGATCTTTTCGATCTCCTGCAGGTTGGGTCCCATGATTTTCACTCCGATCGGGGTGCGGATCCCGGTCGAGAGCATGTCGATGCGGTTGCGGATCGGCATGGTCCAGGCGTTCGTCCAACCGGCGAACTGCATCTTCGCGTCCATCTCCGCCACCAGGTCCTCGTGACTGACGTGGTCGGACCATAGGTGGCGGAGCGGTTCCTGCAAGAAACCGGGCAGCCGAGAATACCAGCGATCCACTTTCCGCCACTCCGACTCCGGCTTGAGCAGGACCGTCGTCTCGACCATCGAGAGCGGCGCCGGATCCGTGGAGCTGTCCACCCGTCCCGCCTTGCCGAAGACGCGTTCCACCTCGGGAAAGGACTTCAAGATCTCGTCCTGCTTTTGCAATTGCTCCATCGCCTGGGTGACGGAGAGTCCCGGCATCGTCGTCGGCATATATAGGATGGATCCCTCGTGCAGCGGCGGCATGAATTCCGAGCCGAGTTTCATAAAGGGATAGATCGTCGTCGCCATCAATAGGCAGGCCGCGACGATGGTCGACTTGGGATGCCGCAAGACGAGGTGACAGACCGGTTCGTAGACGCGGAACAAAAGCTTGCTGATCGGGTGCCTCTCCTCCGGGTAGTATTTTCCCACGGTCACCGCGTTGAAGACGCGGCTCAGCCACCGCGGCTTGAAGTGCGCATAGTCCATCCGCGTGAAGAGCATCCGCATCGCCGGGTCCAGCGTGATGGCCAAGAGCGCGGCGATCGCCATCGCGAAGGTCTTGGAGTAGGCGAGCGGCTTGAAGAGCCTTCCCTCCTGGTCGATCAGGGTGAAGATCGGCAAAAAGGAGACGGCGATCACGAGCAGCGAGAAAAAGACCGAGGGCCCGACCTCTTTCAGTGCCTTGAGCCGCACCTCGTGGAAATCCCCCACCCTGCCGCCCGCGTCCCAAAGCTGGAGGCGCTTGTAGGCGTTCTCCACCTCGATGATCGCGCCGTCGACCAGGACGCCGATCGAGATCGCGATCCCCGCCAGCGACATGATGTTGGCGGTGAGGCCCATGCCCTTCATCGGGATGAAGGAAAGGATCACCGCGATCGGAATCGTCAAAATCGGGATGATCGCGGAGGGGATGTGCCAGAGGAAGATCAGGATCACGATGCTGACGATGATCAGCTCCTCGATCAGGGTGGAGCGCAGCGTGTCGATGGCGCGCAGGATCAGCTCGGAGCGGTCGTAGGTGGTGATAAGCTCGACGCCCGGCGGCAGGGTGGGCTCGATCTCCTCCAGCCGGGCCTTGACCCGGTCGATGACCTGCAGCGCGTTCTCGCCGTAGCGCATGACGACGATGCCGCCCACCGTGTCGCCCTCGCCGTCCAGATCCGCGACCCCCCGCCGGATGTCGGGGCCCAGCTCGACCCGCGCCACCTGGGCGACCGTGACCGGGGTGCCGGTCTTCGGGTCGGTCTTGACGACGATCTTTTCCAAATCTTCGACCGACTTGGCGTAGCCGCGGCCCCTCACCATGTACTCGGCGCCGCCCATCTCGACCAAGCGCCCGCCGACGTCGTTGTTACCGCCGCGCACCGCCGCGGTCACTTCGTCCAAGGTGACGCCGTAGGCGAGCAAGGCGTTGGGATCGACGTTCACCTGGTACTGCCGGGCGAAGCCGCCCACGGTCGCGACCTCGGCCACGCCGGGGACGGACTGAAGGTAGTATTTCAGATACCAATCCTGGAAGGTCTTCAGCTGCGCCAGGTCGTTTTTCCCGCTCTTGTCGACCAGAGCGTATTGGAAGACCCAGCCCACCGAGGTGGCGTCGGGTCCCAGCTCGGTCTGCACGCCCTCGGGGAGGCGGGGCAGGATCTTGCTCAAGTACTCCAACGTGCGGCTGCGCGCCCAGTAGAGGTCGGTACCGTCCTCGAAGATGACGTAGACGTAGGAGTAGCCGAAGTCGGAAAATCCGCGCACGGCCTGTACCTTCGGCGCTCCCAGCAGGGCGGTGACGATGGGGTAGGTCACCTGGTCTTCCACGATGTCCGGCGAACGGTCCCACTTGGAATAGATGATCACCTGCGTATCGGAGAGGTCCGGGATGGCGTCGAGCGGGATGTTTTTCATCGCCCAAACCCCGGCCGCGACCGCGACGGCGGTCAGGATGAGGGTGATGGCGCGGTTGCGCGCGCAGGTTTCGATAATTTTGTCGATCATATCAGTGCTGGTGCCCTTCCCCGCCGCCGGCGCCGCGCAGGCGCGATTCCGAGTCGATCAAAAAATTTCCGTTGACGACGATCCGGTCGCCTTCTTTCAAGCCCTCGAGGACTTCGACGAAGGCCGTGCCCCGCCGACCCAGCTTGAGCTCCCTCGCCTCGTAGCGCCCCGGAGCGACCTCGAGGTAGGCCAGCTGCCGCAATCCCGTGTCGACGACCGACTCGCTCGGGATCGCCAAGACCGGCTCCCCTTCCGACTTCAGGCGTACCTTAAGGTACATGTCGGGCTTAAGCTTGCCCTCCGGATTGGAAAGGCTGAAGCGGAGCGTCGCCGTGCGCGTCGCCGGGTTGAGGGTCGGATCGACGGAATCGAGGTTCGTCGTGTAGACCGTCCCCGCGCCGGGCACCTCGGCGCTGAGCGGCATGCCCGCCTCAATCCATGGCAGGTCGGACTCGAAGACGGAGGCGTAGACCAAGACCTTCTGTCCCGGCTCGGGGACAAGCAGGTTGAAATCGGGCCGGCCGCGGCGCCGCAGCTCGGCAATCTGCGCCTCGCTCATCCCGAGCAGCAGCAGGCGACGTTTGGCCGCCTGGGCGAATCCGCCCTGCAGGCCGCCCAGCTCGCCGCCCCCGCTGCGCAGCGCCACCAGGTAGTCCGATTGGGCGACCAGGAGGTCGGGGTCGGAGGCGACGCGGCCGGCGGCGTCGATCTCGCGGGCGATGCGATGTTTGGTCACGGCCTCGGTGCGGACGCCGATCAACTGGCGTTTAGCCTCGTCGAGGACGACGGGGCCGCGGCCTTGCGGAGGCATGACTTGACTCTCGGCGCCGTGCTCATGCGCCCCGTCCTGTGCGGCCCCCGCAGATTGCGCGTATACCGGCACCAATTTCATGCCGCAGATCGGGCAATTTCCCGGCCCATCCTGCCGGATGAAGGGGTGCATCGAGCAGGTATAGTATTCGATCTTGGGCCCCGACTTTTCCCGCTCCGCGTTATTCGTTTCCGTCTTGGCTGCGTTGCCCCGATCCTTGCAGCCCAACAAGGCCAAGGACGCCAATAAAAATATACCGATGCGCCGGTTCATTTTCTCTCCACCTCCGCCCCGATCGTCTTCTCGACGTCGAAGCTCTTCACGTTCGCCTCGCCCTTCGCCGCGAGGAACTCCTCCCGCGTCTGCCCTACCGCCTCCTCCAGCTCGGCCATGGCCGTCGCCAGATTCTCATAGGCCTTCCAATACTCCATCTGCGCGTCGAGCAGACCGCGGGCCGCGTTGAGCACGTCGAGGAAGTAAGCCTTGCCGGCGACATAGGCGTTGGCGCTGATCTCCAGGGCCTGTCGGGCCTGGGGCAGCAGCGTGCCGCGGTTGATCCGCATCAGGCGTTCCGCGGATTGCCACTTCTGAAAGACCTCCTGGACGCGGAAGGCGACTTGGTTGCGCGCCGCCTGCTCCGAGTAGGTCGCCCCGGCGTACTCGGCCTCCGCCTGCTTCACGCCCTGCCGTTTCTTGCCGACGATCAGCGGCAGGTTGATCATCAGCTCGCCGGTGAAGGCGTCCTCGACGGCTCCCGGCCGTTGCACGTATTCCAGCTGGGCGTTGAAGTCCGGGTAGTACTCGCGCTTAGCCGCTTTCACCGCCCAATTCTTTTCCTCGATGCGGTGGCGGGCGCTGCGCATGTTCGGGTGAAAGCGCACCGCGGCCTCTTGCAGCGCGGCCAAGTCTGCGTTCCAGGAGGGAATCTCCAGCTTGGGAGGGAGGCGGACCTCCGCGTCGACGGGCCGGGCCATCAGCTGGTTGAGCTTGGCCTCGAGGGTCTTGGCCTCCTGTCGCATCACCTCCCGCTCGCCCAGCAGCTTGGCGATCTCGGTCTGGCCCTGAACCGCGTCGACGGCCGGCGTCTGGTTAGCGGCGAGCCGCGCCTGGGCCGCCTGCACCATCCCGCGCAGCCGGCCTTCGATCTGGCGCGTGACCGCGATTCTCTGCTGCACGGCGTGAAGCCGGTAGTAGGTCTCTTTCAGCTCGCGCAGCAGCTCGCGGCCCCGGCCGCTCAAGAGCTCGAGGTGGTGGAGATAGTTGTGATAGGCGATCTCGGAAGCCGCCTTCACCTTTCCGGGAAATGGAAATTTCTGCGCGACGATGTAATCGATGTCCATCGCCTTATCGAGGTTCTTCCCCAGCGGCACCTGGTAGAAGCGGACACCGACCATCGGGTCGTCCCAAAAGCGGCTCTGCTTGGACTGGGCCTTGGCTGCGGCCGCGTCTTGCTGCATGGCCTTCAATTCGGGGTTTTGCTCCAGCGCGGTCAGGACGGCGGCGTCCAAGGAGAGGGCCTCCGCGGCCCCGTCACGAGGCGCGGCGCCCATCGCGAGACCCGCGAGGAGCATCGCGAACAATCGCATGCGATGCATGGCAAATCACCTTTGTAAAAAATGAAGATCCGTTACGGTCGAAGGGACAAGAACCGTCGGCTCAGCAGAGGAGGGATTGCTTGGTCAAATACAGAGGCGGCGCCTGGGCGCGCCGGGCGAGATCGCGATCTTCGAATGACAGCTTGGGCATCGCCGGAAGGAGGGGCAAGGTCGCCAGCAAGACCGGGGTCGTCGCGCCCCAGGCCCTAGGATGGACAGGAGAGCTCGAGGGCAGCCCCTCGGCGTCCGGCTGGACCTCGCAGCAAGCGCCGCGCCGCCACTGGTTATGACAGGTCTTTTGCCCCGCGCAGCAATCGTGCTTGGCGAGGGCCGCGGCCCTCGCGCCCGCGCAGAGCGGCGCCAAGGCCGGCAGGCTCAAGAAGGCCACGGCCAGGACGAGGGCCAGGGAGAGCGATCGGATGGAATGCATTCGGCGCGGCACGGGTTTCATCGTAAGGGAAGCAACGGTTCAGGGTCTAGATTTATTTCAAAAGTCTCCCAAAGTTCCGCCGGATGAAATTGTAACCGCATGAAATAACATGGAAAAAAATATTCTCCCCGGAACTTATGGAAATTGGTTGGGTTGGCCGGTGCGCCTAAGCTATATAAATAGACGGCTCATTCTATGTCGAACCCCGCGCTAGCCTCCCACGAAATTTCGCCCTGGTACCTGACCATCGCCTTTCTCCTGGTGCTGCTCAACGCCTTCTTCGTGGCCGCCGAATTCGCGATGGTCAAGGTGCGCAGCACCCGCCTCGAGACCCTGCAGGAGAGCGGCAACTTCTTGGCGCGCTGGGCCTATGCCATCGTCCAGGACCTCAATGCCTACCTCTCCGCGACCCAGCTGGGCATCACTTTGGCCAGTCTCGGCCTGGGCTGGGTGGGCGAGCCGGCCTTCGCGGCCTTGATCGAACCCCTGCTGCGCAACTTCGCCTTGAGCGAGGCCACCATCCGCGGCGTCGCCTTCACCGTCGCCTTCACCGTCATCACCGTGCTGCACCTCTTGCTGGGCGAATTGGTCCCGAAACAAATGGCGATCCAAACCGCCGAGAAGGTCCTGCTGGCGGTCGCGGTGCCGATGCGCTTTTTCTATTGGATCTTCTTTCCCTTCCTCTGGTTCCTCAACCACGCGACCACCTGGATCATCCGGCTGATGGGCTTCGACGCGAAGGCCGAGGAAACCCATACCGAGGACGAGATCCGGCTGATCGTCGAGGACTCCTACGAGGAGGGCTCGCTCTCCCCGCGCAAGGCCTCGCTGCTCGAGAATATCTTCGAGTTCACCCACCGGACGGCGCGCCAGATCATGGTGCCCCGCCAGGACATCGTCTATCTGCAGGTCGGCAAGACCGCGAAAGAAAACATGGACATCGCGAAAGAGTCGGGCCACACCCGCTTCCCGATCTGCGACGGCGACCTCGACCGCGTCGTGGGCCTGATCAACATCAAGGACATCATCTGGAAGCTCGAGGACAGCGACAACCTGATCAACCTCTACGACCTGAAGCGCCCCATCCTCTTCGTTCCCGATACCGTCACCAGCGACCAGTTGTTGCGCGAATTCCAGACGAAGAAAATCCACATGGCGGTGGTGGTCAACGAGTTCGGCAGCACCGCGGGCCTTGTCTCGCTGGAGGACGTCATCGAAGAGCTGGTCGGCGAGATCCAGGACGAGTTCGACCAAGAGCTGCCCAAGATCAGCAAACGAAGCGAGAATTCCTACGTCGTGGACGGCACTGCCACGCTGCGCGAGGTCGAGCAGGTCTTGGATATTTCACTGGAGGACGAAAATTCCGTCTCGATCGGCGGGTTTTTTACCAATCAACTCGGCCGGCTCGCCAAAGAGGGCGATTTCATCCGCCTTTCCCCGTTCCGCGTTTCCGCGCTGGAGGTGAAAAACCGCCGGGTGCTCAAGCTGCTCTTCGAACGGGTCGAAGAGGCCCATTCCGCGGCGCAGGCCTAGCGTCCGGAGGAATTTCTTGGCATTCCCGGGAACAGCCGCTACACTTTTCCCCGCTCACCCCAACACCCCACAAAGGAGCTTCCATGAAAAAGAAAATAGCCCTCATCCTGGCCTTCAGCTTCCTCGCGCCCCTGGCGACCGTCAGCGTCTCCAGCGCGGCCTCCAACTACAGCGACCTGGCGGTCGGAGACCCCCTCTCCAAGGGTTACCGCCGCCCGCGCAAGAAGGTCGCGAAGCCGGCCGCGGCCGCCGAGACCGCCGCGCCCAAGAGCGACGCCGCCCCCGCGGCTCCGGCCGCCGAGAAGCCGGCGGAAAAACCGGCCGAGGCGGCGAAGTAAATTTCGCGAAGCATTGACGCGAACGGGAGCCGTTTCCAGCGGCTCCCGTTTTTTTTTGCTATTTTTTGCTATTTTTTGCGGCTGACGTGGCGGGGGCCCTCGATGTAGGTCTTGTCCACCAGGCTGCGCAGGAAGACCCCGAAGCCGTAGGGACTGGTCTCCTGCATCTCGCGCCAAACCCTCAGATCTCCGTTGTACATCATGAAGTGGGTTTCCTCGAGCCAAGCGCGCATCTCCGAGAGGAACAGATCCTTCAGGCCGCGGTGCGAGTGGTGCTCGAATTCGTGGACCGTCTGGGCGGGGAGCGTGATGGCCTGCCAAATCTTCTTGTCCCAAGACAGGGAGGGATCCAAGGCCTCCACCGCGATGATGGGCCGACCGTGCGGGCTGCGATCGGCCGGGACGTAGAAGGCGTGCACCGGGCCATCGCCCTCCGCGGAGGGATCGAGCTTGAGGTAAAATGCGCGCAGCTCTTCCTTCGACAGGACCTGCAGGTCGATCTCGCCGCTCTCGATGGCCCGGCGGGCCTCGTCGGCGGTCGAGGTGGCCCGCAACTTCATCAAAGACAAAACGTCCGCCTCGTCGAGGGTGGATTTCTCCGCCACGATCACCTGGGCCCGGCGACCGCCGTTCTGCGAAGCGGGCACGAATATCGCCCGTGGATGATTGCCGAGGCGGCGGGAGGCCGGTAGCTCCTTCCAGAGCCGGAGCAGCTCCGCGCGAGGCACCATGCGAATGTCGGCCAAGCCGCGACTCAGGGCCTGGGTCGCCTGCCGCGCGTCCGGACTGCGGTCCAACCGAAGCAGGTCCAGGACATCCTCCTTGCCGTATTTTTCGACCCTCGCCAGGAGAGACTGGACCGCGCCGTGATACTGCTCCAAACGGATATTCTCTTCGGTCTCGTGCAGAAGGATGCTGGCCTGCATGTACAGCAGCGAAAACTTCTCCGCCAGGGCGCGGTCGTAAATGAAACCGGTGTAGATGCTTCCGTTGATCCTGTCGACGGCGGCCAAGTAGTCGGGGTGCCCGTCCCTTTGGTCGAAATACCCTTGCAGGCGGCCCCAGTGGAATTCCTCGGCGGCGGCGACCTCGGCGATCTTGTGAGGCAGATCCCGGGTCGCGAGCACCTTGAAGATTCGATCGAAATGCAGCAGCGGCACCGTGCTGGACGCGGCGCGCCGAATGGCGTCCTCCAGCACCTTCTTGTAAATGGGCCTGGACCTCCAGGTCCGAAGGTAATCGGCCAGCCCCTCGACGGCGATGGTCGGCGTGAAGACCTCGCGCTGAAGTTCGCTCCGACCCGGCCGCCAAAGGATGTAATTGTGTTCCGGATCCCGAAACGGCGCGGCCGCCTCCGCCGTTTCGTAGCTGTTCAAGTAGCGCTCGACGGCCTTTCGCAAGTCGCGCGCGAGGGGCAGCGAATGGAGGCGGTCCGTCCACTCGGGCGGGACGGGCGCGGCCGGGGCGCGACGGAGACTCGGCAGCCACCGCCGCAACCGCTCCATCCAGGGAGCGGGCGAAGGCTCGGGGGCCTCGGCGGAGACCGGCAGAAAGGCGTAGCGCCCCGACCAACCGCGTTCCTCCAGGAAGGCCTCCAGCGATTCGGCGCGGCGGGAAATGCTCGCGACCCGCACCAAGGCGTCGAAGTCCTCGACCGTCCCCTCCTTGAGGGTGCGTTCGAAGGCCTCCTGCATCAGGTGGTCGTAATGCGAGCCGACGCCCCGGCGCAGCGGGTTCATGTCCATCGTGTACCAGAAACATTTCACCGCGACCGCCAGCTGCTCGACGCGGGTGGTGGTGCGGCCGTCGTCGTGGAGGACGTCGCGCAGCCGGCTCTTATGCAGGAGATCGAAATAGCGCGTCAGGTCGACATGCGGCGTCTTCAGGTAATACTCGCCGATGTCCTCGACCATCCTCGCGAAGCGGTCGCGGACCGAAGCGTCGGCCTCGGGCCCCACCGAGAGCCAATCCCGCAAATGGACGAGCAGCCGGCGCTCGTAGAACTTGTGGTTGGACGACTCGCCGGTCCCCAACTGGGACATGTGCAGGGACCCGGCGTTTTTGGGCGTCGCATGTCTGGGCGGAAGCAGCCAATCCGATACCCCTGCGGAGGTGACCGGTCCCGCGACCAAGGGCCGCAAGCCGACGAGCGGCGTCTCCCCGCCGAGGGGCCGCGGCGCCGGCCTCAGCGTCTCGGAGAGGAGTTCCATACGGCGCAAGTCCGCCGCGAATTTCGGACCCGTCAAGGCCTGGCTCAATTTCCCGCCGGCGTGAAGCTGCAGGAGAAAGACCAACGAATCGGTCAGCGCGATGGCGCCGTCCACCTGGGGCCTAAGGCCCAGGGCGGCCTCGGCCTGATGCCCGAGGTGGATGCCCGCCAAGGTCGCGGCCTGCGGCAAGGCCGCGGCGGGAATGCGAAGCAGAGGAGAGGCGGGCAGGCCCCCGGAAGCCCCGTGCAGCGAGCGCACGCCCTCCCGGCCCGCGGCGCCGAAGCCCTTCAAGAATAGGAGGGTGACGCCCAAGCCCAGGCCTTCCCGGCCCAGGGTCCCCGGCGACCAGTCTTGACGGGGTCCGATGGCGTGATGGATGCCCTTGCTGGCGAAGAGAAAGGCGGGGACCTCGACGCTGAAGCCGAGGGCGGAGGCTGCGAAGCGGGCTCCGGCGCCGCGCGTCAGCCAGTGCGCCTCCGGCCGCGCCAGCAAGCGCGAAAGCCCGGCCAAGCGAACGCCTTGAAAGACGGCGGAGGCGACCATCATCCCGCCCAGCATGCCCGGATCCGCGGCCTGCTCGGCGAAGTGGCCCAACAGAAATTCGGCGCGGCCCCCGACGGAACCCCGTCCCAGGATCGCGTCCAACTCGCGCCGCGCCTCGCCCGCCCCGGCCCCTTCGGCCTGGGAGAGAATTTGATAGGCGGCCGCGGCCGCATCGATGCCTCCCGACTTCTGGCGGCGCCTTGCCAAGGCGAGCCAGGCGGCGGCAAAGATTTCGGGATCCTCCTCGTTCGCCAAGGCGAGGGCCTCGCGATAACCGTGCTCGCCGAGCCGGGCCGACAAGGTCTTTTTGGCTTGAGGGAAATCTTGTTCGAGGCGGGCGGCGAGGGCCCCTTCGCCTCCGGTCGCGGCGGAGGCGAGGGCTCCGGGCGGCAGACCGGCCAAGCTCTCCAACCAGGCGGCCAATAGGCGGCCGGGGCCGCGGGGTGGGACCGCGGACGCAACGGTAGGATGCTGGGTTTGCGCTGCCTGAGGCGGTCTTACCGCGAGGCGGTGCAGCCCTGACATAGTGATGCCCCCAAAAAATTATAATAAAAACAGGCTCTTAAATGCGGATCCCCTGTCCCCACCCGGGGCTCCGGGGCATAGAGATATCCCAGAGAAAAGAAAATCCGCAGCGAAAAACGATGCCTACGGTTTCGGCACCCTTGTACATAAGTTGCGGGGAGTATTCTGAAATTTAGCGGCCAGGCCCCTCGGCGCTCAAGGGCTCAGCCTCGATCTCGACGACCTTGGGGAGCGGCGGGGGGAGGAAATCGGGACGGACCCCGCTGGGGGTATTTCCGTCCGTCTCCTCGCCAAGGCGCTGGACGATGACCGTGACGTTGTCCCCCTTGAAGTGGCCGACGAAGTGCGCGGAGATGCCGTCGGTGTCCGGGTCCTTGCGCATGTCGACCACGTGGCCCAGCTCGGTCAGCGTCATGCCCTCGTGGCGCCACTCGCCCGGGGGCGGATTCTTGCCCCAGACCTTGCGGTAGGCGGCGACGAAATCCCGATGGGTGATCGTTTCGCCGAAACGCCCCTCGGCCTTGAAGGCGGCTCGGATATGCATCCGCAACAGGGCCTCGTTGCGCAAGGCCAGTTCCATCTCGGGGGCGTTGCGGGCGCCGCTGAAGCGCAGCACGTCGCCGATCTCGTCCTTGCTGATGAAGTTCTCCGTCAAACCGTCCGAACCGGCCACCACGATCGCGCCCTTCTTCGCGCGATGGGTCTCCGTGCCGACGCGCAGTTCTTGGTGCCCGTGGGGATAATGCCCGCCCAGGGCCTGGTCGACGCGGGCGGCCAGGGGGTGGATGCGGGCGTGGACCGTCTGCCCCCGCGGCAGCTTGCGCTTGCCGCCCAATTCCCGGGCCGTATAGGCGTTGCCTTGCAGCTCGAAGTCGGGACGAAAGACCATCGCCTCGGCGTCCCCCACATCCGCGAAGCGCAGCTCGTAGACGTCGCCGCCCAGCTCGCGGACTTCCACGCCGACGACGACCGCCCCCGGATTGCCCTTCAGGCGCTTGTGTTCGGGGTGCTCGACCATCTTTTGATCGGCGAGGCGGATCGCCTCTTCGAGGGAAACGCCGGGTCGCGCCGCGGCCTCCTTCAGGACATGCTCGGCCAACACGGCGGCGAACTCGCCGCCCGCGTGTCCGCCCATGCCGTCGATCGCGAAATAGCGGGTGACCTTCTTGCCGCCCGGTCCCGAGAAGCGGACGACCGAGAAGCGGTCCTCGTTGTGCGCGTAGCGGCCCACGCCGGGGTCGCGGCCCGCGGCCAGGCCGGGGATGCGCTCCTCGCGAATCGCGTTCTGCGGGCCGACCTCCGACTGCAGGACGGAGGCCGGCACCTGGATCGCGGCGAGCGGACGCTCCGCCTTTCCGCCGGGGATCGTCCTCAAGCCGGGCTTGGGCCGCGGCGGCGGGGGCAGCTTGGAGAAGTCGTACTCGAGGCCGCCGAAGACGCGGTCGCGCAGCTCGCCGTAGACCAGGTTCCAGGCCTCGCGGGCCGGGCTGCCCTCGGGCAGGCCGCGGATGTGGGCGCGCAGCGCGGGGCCGGCGGCGACGTAGGCCACGTGCAGGTCGGAGACGAACTCGGAGAAATCGCCGGCCTGCTTTTTCAAGCGGTCGGCGCGCCCACGGCCCCAATCCAGGGCGAAGAGGGCCTTGTCCCGCGCAAGGGTCTCGTGCGCCCGGTGCATGGCCTGCCGGTCCTTCAGCGGGATCTTAGCGTCGCCTTGGGCGTCCGTGCGATAGCGCTCGGCGGTGGGATGTCCGATCTCGTGAAGGAAGAGCGCCGCGAGGTTGCGGCGCGAGCCTTGGAAGGATCCGGAGTAGAGGTATAGCGAGCCGTCCGCGGCGTCGTAGGCGCCGAAGTGGGCGTCCTCCTGCCGCGGGCTCTTCAGGAAGATCTTCTTCAGTCCGCCGCCGGCGATCAGCGAGGCGGGCAGTTTCTGCAAGAGGGCGTTCAGAAAAACCACCTGGCCGCCGCTCTCCTGCAGGAAGGCCTCCAGGGCCTTGCCCTCGGGCCGTCCGGTCGCCGCCTCTCCGCCGAGATATAACGCGACGCCCAGCTCTTGGGCGCGGCCCTCGAGCTTTTTCCAGGCCTCGGCTGCCTGCGCGGAGTCGACACGGGTGAAGCCCTGGCGCTGCGACCAGCGCAGGTAGGCCAGGATCTCGGCGGGGCTGGCGGGACGCACTACGCGGGTGTCGGCGCCGCTGGACGGCTCCACCAGCATGCGGCCCGTGGGCCATTGCTCGATGCGCCCGCCGCGATCGAAGGTCGCGGCGAGCTCCGGCGTCATCCCGGGGATCTCGCCGAGGTAGGTGGGCCGGGGGGCGCCGAGGCTTTTCAAGTCCGCGCCCGAGCCGCCCAGCGGGATCTTTTCCACGTAGGCCCCGGTCGGCTCGCCGAGCGCCGCGACGTCGCGCGCCGGCGGCGTCACCTCCAGGGCGCGACGGCCGGGCAGCTTGCCCCCGTTCCCGCCCCGGTCCTTCGCGTCGAGAGAGGCGAGGTAGGCCACGTGGGGCCTAAACATCTCCTGGAGGTACATGCCCAGCTTGGGGTTCACCGCGTGCACGGTGGCCCCGTAATTGTCCATGATCCGCCTCAGGACGCTCTTGTCCCCCGACTCCGGATTGAAGGGAATGAAATCGCCGATTCTCTCCATCGGGGTCGAGCGGGAACGGATGGTCGAGAGGACCTGCATGACGTTGTCGGCCCGCAGCTCGCGGACGCCGAGCGACTGCTGCTCCTCCGCGGAAAGCGGGACGCGGGGCGGCGGCGGAACCGGCGGCGGCATGCTCTGCTTGGAGAAGCCGTAGACGTCGCGCCCGTGGTCGCTCAGGTACTTGTCCAGCCAGGGGATCTTGCGGCCGCCGAACATCTCCCAGTGCCGCAGGGCGCCGACCAGGCGGACCACCCCGCTCTCGTATTCCCGCGACTTGAAGGGGTGCTGCATCAGCTGGGCCAAGGCGTCGCGCAACCGCTCCGCGAATTTCGGATGGGTGGCGTCGCGCAACCCGGAAGAGTTCAGGCCCAGCGAAACGAGCAGCTCGAGTTCCGGCTCGCTGAATTGGCGGAGGTCGCGCAGCGGCTGGTCCTCGGCCCCGTGCAGGTCGCGCCCCTTCGGGCCGGCGGACCGCTCCGCTCCCTCCGGGCTGGACTCGAGGATCATGTCGGCGTCGACTTCTTGAACGACGGACTGCTCTTCGTAGCGCGGGGGAGGAAATTCCTTTTCCAGGTCCACGCCGGCCTTCTTCAAGTCCGTCTCGAGATCGTGGACGATCTTGATGGCGCGGCGGAGCTCGTGCAGGGACTGGAGATACTCGTCGTAGACGGGGTTGCCCGGCTTCTGGTTCTCGGGGGAAACGTCGCGGCGCAGCTCCTCGCCCAGCCTTCGCACCCGGTCGCCCAGCTCGCGCAGGGCGTTGTAGGCGCGGTAGGCCGGCTCGCCGCGGGCCTTCCATTCGCTCCCCGCGCGCATCGCGTAGGCCACCGCCTTGGCGGGCCCCGAGCCGTCGCGCAGGATATTGGCCGCGTGCAGGATGCGGTGCTCCGGCATCAGCAGGCGCGCGTCCCGCAGGTAGGCCAGCATGACCGCCAGCTCCTCGCCCGCCCGGGCCTTGGCGACCGGATCCGTCGCCGTCTCGAAGCGGCGCAGCGCCGCGACGAAGCGTCCTCCGAAGCGATACCCGCCCCGGCCGTCGCCCTCGACGCCCAGCATTTGGCTCATCCGGAAGGCGTAGAAACTGCGCGGAGTCGAGGATTCCCCCAGCCACTTCGCGAGGACGGGCATGCGGTCCTTGGCGAAGGCCGTATAGGTCTCGCGCGCCTCCGCGCCGGTCGGGACGGCCAAGGGCTTCGCCCTCAGGACGATCTCGACTTGGGCCTCGCCCTTTTCGTTGCGCAGCATCCAGCGGGACTCGGAAGGATAGAGTGAGTCGCGCTTTTCGAGCCGCGAGCCGTATTGCTTTTGCAAGCGGGCCTCGACCTGAGCGCGGCGCTCCTCGCCGAGGATCCGCACCTCATAGGTGCCCGCGGGCGTGTCGCGCAGCGTCCCCGCCTTGCGGGCCGCCTCGAACTCCGCCTTGCTCAGGTGCCGCCATCCGCCGCGAATCGTCACGTGCGTCGAGTCGGGATTGAAGGAATTGGCGAAGCTGCTTTCCCAATGCTTCGCCTCCCCGCTCAACGTCGCGTCGCTCACCTCGACGACCGAGACCAGCTCGCGACCGAGCTTGTCGGAGCGGTCCAGCACCTGCTGGTATCCCTTCGCGGAGGGCAGGGGCGGCGGCTTCGGCGCTTGCACGGCAGCGGCGCCCCCTCCCTTGACGGGGGCCGCTTTGGGCGCCGGCTTGGCCTTCGGCAGACCCGCGGGTTTGGCCAACTCCTCGGCCAGGGCGCGACGCTGCGGGATATTCCCGTTTCCTTCCCCGTTCGCGCCGGCCTTGGCGCCAGGGACGGCGGCCTCCGTCTTTTCGCCCGGCGGAGGGGCGTTCTCGGCGGCCCCGGGGGGGCGCTGGAAGATCTGCGTCTTGTGCTCGCCGGGATCCTCGGCCACCTTCTCGTAGTGGTCCATCAAGGCTTCCATCTTGCGGAGCTCGGCGTTCAGGCCGGTCCGCGCCTCGGCGGTGAGATTCTTGGCGAGCAGGGGCAGCGCCGGACGGGTCGCGGCGGCGGGGCCGTTTTCCAGGTCGGTGAGGTATTTGGCCACGTCCCGGCAAAATTCGTTGAGCTCGGTCACGGTCTCGACCGGCAGATTTTTATTCTTGTAGATGAGGCTGTGCTGGATCTTGCCCCACTGATAGATGGCCTCGGTCTGGATCTGGATCTCGATGGGCTTTCCGTCGACCTCGACGACGACGTGCATCGCGCGATAGCCGGTGGAGGTGCCCACCGTCAGCCGGTCGGGGTGGTCCTTGTCGGGCCTCAGCGTCACCTCGCTCACCACCGCGCCGCCGGCGGACTTCTCCTCGCCGATGATCTCCAGCTCGAAGGCGCCGTCGCGGGTGACTTGCGGCCGAACCTTGTACTTGGCCTCGATCGCCTCGACGATGGGCAGGACGTCGTTGGTAGTCTTCACCACGACGCGGGCGCCGCCGACGTCGGTCAAGGGCCCCAGGTCCGTCCAGCCGCGGCGCACCAGTTTGGGAGCGATGTCGGTGGGATCCTTCAGACGCGCGTGGGGGTTGGGCGACACGGCGCCTTTCTCGTCGGTCAGCTTGGCGAAGCGGTGCATCAAAATACCGTCCTTGGTCAAGCCGATGAGGAAGGCGGAGACATCGGCCAGGGGCCGATGATGCTCTCCGACTAACTTCTTCCCGATTTCTTTCTGAGCGGCGCGATATTGCTCGGCGCTCAGCTTTCCGGCCAAGGCCTGGCGCGCGGCCGCGGCGAAATCCGTCTCGCTTAGGGCCAAGTGCGTCAGTTCCGCCTGCAGTCCGTTCATGCCCTCGCGATCCCGGCCTTCTTTGGCCATCAGCTCGGCGAAATCCTGCTCCAGCCGCGCCAATCGTTCCACTTGCGAGGCCTTGTTGGAGGCGCCGTCCGGCAGCAGTTGGACGGCGGCGCGCTGGTTCATCAACAGGTCGCGTTCCGCCAAAATCGCATTACGGGCCTGGGTCTCCGCCTGAACCCACTCGGGGCTGCGGAAGACGTAGGAACGGTCGCCGACGCGGAGGACGGCGCCCTCCGGGATCGGCGTCTCGGTGCGAGGCGGTAGGGTGCGAAACGCGCCGGCCGCCGGGTCGTAAATTTGAATGGCGGCCTTGGAGGCCCGGTTGATGACATAGTACGTCGTCGGCCGCCCCTCCTGGGGCTTCCCGCCGCGGAAATTCAAGGTGGCGTCGCCGAACTGGACGACCTGATAGACGGTCTTGCCGAAATCGAGGGTGCGGATCCCGCCGAGCCCCTCGAGCATACCCGCGCCGGCCGGGAGGCGGACGCCGTGGAAGGCGGGAACCAGTAAATAATTGTAGGCCTTGCCCTGCTCGGACGGGATCGGCTCGACTACCAGGTGGCCAGCCTCGACGCTGGCCGCCAGGGCCTGCGCGTCGCCGATCAAGAGGCGCCCCTCCAGGACCTGCCGCAAAAAGTTATGGGCCAAGGCGGAGCGCGGCTCCTCGGGGAGCTTGTCCAGGACGGGCTTCAAGGCATTCAAGGTCTCGCGACAACGGTCGACGAAGGCCCGGCGGAAGGCGTCGTCGCTCATGCGCGGGTCCTTCGCCACGCGGTCGGCCAGGGCGCGGCCCGGGTCGCCGAACATGCTCTCGTGGCCGCGAAACTCCCGCTCGAGGGTCTTCGCGAAGGACTCCGCCCACTGGCGCCGCTCTTGGATGACGGAGGTGTCCTCGAGGTGGACGCGGCCCTCGAAGACCGTGACCGCCTTGGTCTGGTATTCGATTCCCTCCGCGCCGTGCGGCCCGAACCAGGTGTACTCGACGCCGCCGAGCCGGAACCGATCTCCTTCGCGCAATGGCTTGGAGGTTGCGGTAACCTCGCGAACGGTCCCGTCGGGATCGACGATCCGCATTTTTTCCATGCCCACCGCGCGCGCGTGGTGGAGGATCCGACCGTCCTCGGTCAGCGCCATCTGGATCTCGAGGTGGGGGACCTTGCGGCTCTCGGCCTCGGTCAGGGAGCGGCCGGAGGCGTCCAGGAAGGCGACGCCGTACTCGTTGAAATCCACCCGCATCGGCTTGCCGTCTCCCGGAATCACCAGGCCGCGCCGCAGCCCCTCGGGCATCGGCTGTTTGGGCGTCATCGCCTGGACCGAGGCCTTGCCGTCCCTCGCATTCGCCGGCGGTTTCGCCGGCGGGGTGACCTTGCGCGCGGCCAACCTCTGGGGCTCGGAGGTCATTCCATCTTCCAGCAGCACGAGGTGGGAGCCCGAGATCTCCTCCGGCTCTTGCGTCCTCTCGGTCTTGGCGTCCTCGGCGGGTTGGGCCGGTTTGCCGCCTTCGGCCTTCGCGTCCGGGGCGGGGGGCTTGGGCTGGGACTCGCCCGGCGCGGAAACTCCGACGGACTGGTGCGGCGAAGGCTCGCCCGCGGCGCCGGCGGCGAGGGAACCGTCCTTTTGGAAATGCAGCGGGAGGTTGAATTCTTTGAGGTAGGCGTTCGCCTTGGCGTAGTCCTTGGCCTCGAGCAGCTTCGTCAGCTTCCCGCCCGAGAAGCCGGGCCGGTTGAGCGAGGCCTCGAGGAAGAGCCCCACCAGCAGCTTGCGGTCGGCGCTCTCCAAAAACACGGTCTGGGCCTCGACCTTGCCGTCCTTGCCCTTCTTCAGCTGGGCCTCGACGGACTTGCGTACCTCGGGCTCCAGCTCCGTCATCGGCTTGCCGTTGGCGCTGAGCGCCCCCTCCTTGTCGACCTTAATTTCGAAGCGCTCCGCCTTGAAGCCGAGCGTCTCCGCGTGGCCGCGGGCCAGCAGCAGCGCCTCTTTGTAGGCGATCTCCGTGTGCTGGATCTTGGAGACCTCGGTCATCTTGCCCTTCACCACCCCGTCGGCGACCTTGTGGGCGACGGCGAATTGGACGT
>JADYZQ010000311.1 GCA_020853015.1 Deltaproteobacteria bacterium | reverse complement strand
CTTGGGCGAGAGCGACGCGGAATTGCGCGAGGCCCTGCGCGACCTGCGCGAGGTCGGCCGCGTGACGATCCTGACCTTGGGGCAATACCTGCGCCCGACGCCGCAGCACCTCGAGGTGCAACGCTACATACCGCCGCAGGAATTCGAGGCCTGGGGGAAATTTGCCGAGGATCTAGGCTTCGAATACGTCGCCAGCGGCCCGATGGTCCGCAGCTCCTACCACGCCGACGAGGCAGCGCGTCGCTTCGCGCCGACGCTCCCCAAGGCGGGAGAATCGCCCCTACCTGAGCTTTCTTTGAAGGCGCCTTAAGCGGACCGACGAATCGACTTCGGAGGTTTCGAACCCTGCGGACATTAATGCCCGTTTGAGTACCGAAAACAGTCCCGTCGGGACGGTGATACTGAGATAATCGCGCCCCCGCTCGACCAGCACCGGCGGGAGCGGATCGGGAAAACTGAGCGGAGCAGGGGCCAACAAGGCGACGGAAAAATCCGATTTCGGGTCCGACAAACCCCGGAGCGCCTCCCCTACGGCGCCATACCAATACCGCCTCCGCGCCTGGATACCGCTCAAATCTTCCGGCACCGGCAAAGAGACAAGCTCCGGGTTGGCGTAATTCCACACGCGCTGGGCCTCCAAGAGCCCGCGCTCCCGCAAAATTTGCAGGGCCAGCGTCAGCTGGGGATTTCGGTAGGTCCCGTATTTATGAATTTCTTTGGTGACGTCCCGAGCCAGGGTCCAGTCCATTTGCTTCGGGTAGCGCGGGGCGAGCCCGGCGATGCCGGCCAAGACGTATTCCTGCGCTACCTTCCAAAGGTGGTGGTCGCTCGGCAGGTCCAGGCGGCGCAACAAGAGGACCGCATCCAAGATCATGCCCGGCCTTCTGCTGGCGAGCAGCCGCAACAAGATCGGCGAGGCCGTGGGCGGATTCGCCTCGAGGATCCCCAGCAACTCCGGCAAAGCCACCTTATCGCCGGCCTCGACCCGCTCGATCAAAGGCAAGTGCCATCGAATGTAGGAAGAATTCTCGGAAGTCGGCCCCGGCCGTTCTTGGACCTCCGGGACGGGAAGCCAACCACGCCGCGCAAAAGCCCGATTGACGTCCTGCAAAACAAAATCACGGAGTTCTCCGAAGCATCGGAAAAATTTTTCAGTCAGGGCGCGCAGGTCCCCTAACTGGGTCAGGTGGTGTTCCAACATCAACCTGTGGGTGACGGTGGATAGGCCCAGGCTTCGGAGGGGCGCGGCCATTTCCCCCTCCCAATTTGGGCGATGGAACGGATCCGCCGACTCTTCCCGGTAAAAGTCACGGAGGCGCCGGCTCAAGGAGGGATGACGCAGCTTTCTTAAGGCACCCAGCTCGTGTTGCCGGATCCGCTCGACGGTCACCATGCCGACCATAGCCGCTATTTTACCGAGAGTCGCCGGATCTGCCTCGCCCAGCCCATAGCGCATCTCCAGCACTCGCCTTTTCTTGCCGGAAAGCTTGGACAACACGCCTTGAACGCTTTCCGCCAACCTTTCCGCGTCCAATTTCTCGATCGGCGTCTCCGCCTCCGGAGGCAGGCGCGGCTGCTCGGCCCCCCAAAGGGAAGACAGCTTGACGTTCCCCGCGACGTCCAGGGCGTCCAAATAGTTGGGATCGAAGCCCTCTTCCGCCCCCTCACCCCTCATCTCGCGATCCTTGGCCCCGCTGCCCCGCTCGACCACATAGGCGCCGATGGCGTTGCGCAAGGTCGACGAGTCGGCGACGCCAGAGTCGAGTAACCAGCGATAGACCTCCTCCAAACGTTGCGACTGAAGGGGAAACTGGCCTCGAAAGCGATGACGCATCAAGCTATATTGCGTTCGAGAAATGGAGCCGCTCTCCACCAAAGAAAGCATGCTCCCGCGGCTCGCCTGGAGCAGGACGGCCTTGCGAAACAGGCGCGTCAGGTGCCGCTGGGCCTCGCCCATCTCCGCCGGCAGCGGATAGGTCGCCTCCAATAAGGCCGCCTTGTCCTGGAGCCAGGCCTCGCCCAAAGCGGTCGGGGAAATTCCCAAGCGCTTGGCAAGCTGAACCGCCTCCAAATGGGTCTCCGGCAGGATACCGTGCAGCAAGGCGTCGCACTCGGCAAGCCGCAGCTTCGTCTGCTCGGACATGCGGAGGACGTCGCCGCCAAATCGCTCCCGCAAGACCTCCCGAATTTGCCGAGCGAAGGAGTCCGTCTCCGCTTGCAGCGGGGCCGCCGGCTTCGAAGCGCCCGGCGCCAAGAGCGGCTTGCGGCTCCAGGGCGGCTTGGCGGGGCTGGCCCCCCTCGCTCCCGCCTCGGTCTCGCCGGGGCGGTAGACCCGGCCGGGGGGCGGTTTGCGATACGCGCCCAAGAGCGTGGCGGCGCTCTGCGCCCGCTGCAGGGGCATCGCCCTGCCCTCCATCGTGACGATCAAGACGTCGCGCTGCGCCTCGCCTTCCTGGCGGGCCAGCGGGCGGCTGGAGCGCTGGGCGAAGAGATTCCAGGACGCGGTCTGATAGCCGTGGATCACGCCGTGGACGCCCAAGGCCCGAAACGAGGCGGCGAGGCGGCGGACGCCGATCAAGACCTTCGCGCCCTCCCCGCTCACGAATCGCTCCGTATGCAGGTCGACGTTTCGGTCGGCGGTCTCGCGCGTGACCGCCACGGCATAAGCCGGACCCAGGCGGGCATTGAAATCCGCCTCCAAATCCTTGGCGGCTTGGATGGATTGAACGAAGACCATGGCCTTTTTCCCGCCCAAGTACTGCTCGTAGGTATCCAGGATCCTGCGCCGATTTTCCGGGGTATTGCGCATCGCCACGAGGGACTCCGCCCCGTCCTCGACCCGCTCCGAATCCTCCGCGGATCTCCCATAGGGAACCTCCAGGCCGTAGACCCGGTGCAGATAGCCCTCTTGGACGAACCAATTCAGCCCGCGACCGGCGATAAAGGTATCGCCGAAAACCTCCCGCACGTGACGGCCGTCCTCGCGCTCCCCCGTCCCGCCCAGTCCCAGGGCGAACTTGCCCCGGCTCCGCGTCGGGCGCCCCTCGCCGTCGACGAAGCCCAAGGTGCCCAGGATGCGCCGCCAGCTGTCGGCCAAGACGTAGGTCAGCTCATCGACGACGACCAAGCCGAATCGCTCGGGTTGAAAGTGAACACTCGCGGAGTCGGCATCTTTTAAAAACCTCGCCAGGCTGTAGACGCTCGCCACGACGACCTCGCCGTCCAATTTTTTTTGCTGGGCGTCGAAGACGCTGACCCGGCCGCGGAAGGTGGTGGCGAGGTCCCTCAAGACCTGGGACTGGACGATCTTGAGGGGAGAAAGGACCAGGGTTTGCTTTCCGGGGAAGATGTCGCGGGCCGCCTCGGCCAGCGGGCCGATGATCAAGGATTTGCCGGTTTGAAAGGGAGAGAGGATGTAACCTCGATCGTGCAGAGCTGGGGCAGGCCCCCGGCCGCCCTGGCTCGCGGCCTTGCGCATCGCCTCGACGGCGGCTTTCAGGTACTCGCCTTGGTAGGGTCGCAGGCGCAGGCCGGCCGCTTCGGGAGGCAAAGAGGGTTCGGGGGGTGTCTCTCCGCTGGCCTCGAGGGGTGCGACCTCCGGGGCCTTCCCGGAAGGGGACTTGCCCTGGGCCTTCGGATCCAGGCTCGAAGCCAAATAAACGGGAACCCGCGGACCGGAATCGAGGTTGGGGACGGCTACCCTCGACGCATGCCCCGCGACCGACATCGCCAAGGCAGGGGTCGGCTCAAGACGAAGCGGGCCTGGAACGGTTCCGGCGGCGCGCAGATTCAGCGCCCGTTGCAAGCGCGCAAACCTATCGCCTAGGACCCGATGGCCGAGCCGGCTGCCGACGCCCAAGCTGAACATCGAGGCCAAGGTGTCGGTGACGGCCGTCGCGCCGTCGACGTGGGGGCGCAGGCCCAAGTCCGCCTCGACCCGATGAGCCGTCATCAGGCCTAGGAACATCGCGACCTGCGGCAGCGCCGCGTGCTGAAACTTCTGAATCCGCCCGCTGAGGGAGGGCGCGCCCTGCAGCGCTCGCTGGGTCAAATATCCGGATCCCTTCAAGGCCGCGAGGGTGATGGCCGCCCCCGCCAAGTCCTTGGCGACGCTCCCGCCGTCCCAGGAGACCGCTTCGCCGCCTAGATCCCGCAGCCCCCGGCTGGACAGCGCGAAGACCGGGACCTCCGCGGCGTAACCGAGCAGCCCGGCCGAGAGACGGGCGCCGAAGCCCCGCCGGTGCCAGGCGGCGCTCGCGCCGGAAAGCAGGCGGCCGAGGCTCGCCGCGCGCACCGATTGAAAGACGACCGAACCCGCGATCATGGGGACGATCATCCGGTAGTCGGTCGCATCCCGCACGAAGCGCCCGGCCAAGACCTCGAAGCGGGCCCCGAAGGCGCCTTGGCCCTGCAAGGCCTCGAGGCGGGACCGGGCGCGCGAAGCCGCCTCGGCGACGGGGCCCGGCGGCGGCTGCGAATCCAACGCGGCGATCGCGGCGTAGAGCTCAGCGGCCGACGCGAGCTCTCCGCCCTCCCGCAGCCGGTCCGCGAGGCCCAGCGCGCCTTGAAAAAACAAAGCGGGATCGGTCTCCAGACCGAGCTGCCGCCATTCGCGCGCGAAAACGGGATGGGCGAGGCAAGGCAGTTCTCGGAAGTCCTCCAAGAACTGAGACACGGAGTTCGACGGCGCGGTCCCCGGGAGGGGATCGCGGTGTGCATGCCCGCGCGACAGACGCGGGCCGGCCCCGGCATGCATAGACACCTTCAAATCTTTGAATTTAAGCCTTAGGTAGGTAAGCCACGACTTATCGTTGGGAGGACCGAAAAGTTGCGCCGCAGTGGAACCGAAGACTGCGGCAACTGCCGCCGCCTTCCGCCGATAATCCCTCGCACCTCGGGGGCCCCGACGGAGCCCCATGTCTCCCCCGTTTTTCAACTTCAACCGCCGCCTGCCGGGCCTCGCGACCCTGGCCCGCCTGCAGCCGACCCCGATTAGGCCCGGCGAGCCCGACGCGTCCTATTTGGACGCCCGCCGGGAGGCCTTCCGCGACAGTTTCGCCCGCGCGGGGGAAGCGGATCCCGCCGCGCCGGCGGGCGACCTCGAGGCGGCGATCACCCTGGCCGAAAGCATGGCCCGCGGCGGATCGCTCGGGGAATACGCGGCGGTGCTCAACTTCCGCTCCCTGCAGCTGGAAAGGGCCCGCGAGCCGGCCGAGCGCGACCGCATCCGCGCGGCGGCGCTGCGCTGGGCGGAAGAGGCGCTGCAAGCCGTCTCCACCGCGCCGGGTTTTACCCGCGACCGGGTCCGCGCCCGCTACGACAATGTCTTGGCCTTAAGCGCCGTCCTCGCCCGCGAGGGCCGCGCCGAATTGCCCGAGGCCGAGCGGGCATTGCTGCGGCGCTTCTTCGTCCAGATCCGCGGCGGCATCGAGCAGCACCGCCTCGAGCGCGAGGCGCATCCCGAGTACCCGCCCATCCCCGAATACTTCGAGAGCTACGCCCGCGCCGAGCAGGCCTTGCTGGAAGGCGAGGCCGAGGCGGCGCTGCGGGCCTTCCTGGAGACGCGCGGGCATATCCGCGCCCTGCCCGGCGCGGGACTGTTTCGTACCCGCGTCGAGCGCGGGACGGAGTACGCGATCCGCGCCCTGCAGGGCGACGGTTCGGGCACCTTGCTGGAAAACCTGCGCAGCCGCTCAAGCCTCGACGCCCTCCTGCTCTTCGACCAAGTCGACGGCGGCACCCAGGCGGATCTACAAGCCCTGAGCCTGGCGGCCCTGGCCCTCGCGGAAGGGGACTGGCGCGGCGCCAGCGCCCGCGGCCTCTTGGAGTTTCTGCGCGGCGTCCCCGGCTATCCGGAAGGCGAGGTCGACGCCGTCCTTCAGGATTTGGAGGCCCTCCATGCCGCGCGTCCCGAGTTTCGCCGGGCCTGCGAGGCCGCAGGCCTCGCCCCGGCCGACGCCGCTCCCGAGGCCGTTTGCCAAGCCCTGCTCCGACGCGCCTCGAGCGCCGCGCGGCGCATCCTCGAGCGCCAGGACCGAGAGCCCTACGTGACGGTGTTTCGGCACGACACCGAGGACCGTTCGCTGCGTCAGGCCGTGGAGGCGTTGCAAGCATCTCCGGATCTCACTCGCGAGATCCGCAGCCTGTTGAACGTCCCCCCCGCCCTGCCGCAACGCCTCCTGGTGCAACAGCTAGTGGAATACGGCCCCTTGGCCGAAACGATGCTGGAGGGCCTGCCCGCCGCAGCGCGCGAGCAAGCCGCTTATGCGAGCTTCTCGCGTGCCATTCTCCAAGTCGCCGGCGCCGACTCCGACCGTCTGCGCCGCCGCTTCGAACAACCCTTG
>JADYZQ010000310.1 GCA_020853015.1 Deltaproteobacteria bacterium | reverse complement strand
TCGGCGCCGAGGCTGAACTGCTTGCGGTCTTTCAGCGGCGTCAGGCCCTCGCCCGAGGCGGCGTGGACGGGGACGAATTGCCCGTAACCCGCCTGGATGTCGAAGTGGTCGCCGAAGCCCTGCTGTAAATATGCGCTGGGCGTCAGTCCGCCGCCGGCGTCGGTCGCGTTGATGCCGGGCAGCAGGGCGGGCAGGCTGCCCTCCGGGTAATTCACATAACCGAGGCTGCCGCCGATCACGGTCACCCAGCCCGGCATCTTGTCGGGATTGAACATGTTGAAGGTCAGGAGGCCTTGCAGCAGGCCCATGCCCTCTTTCTTCCCGCCGAAGGCCCCGGAAAGGGAAAGCCTGAGATCGACCGGGAATTTATCCGTCATCGGCTGGTGGAAGCGGACGTCGCCTCCCCAACCGAGGTGGATGTTGGGGTCGGCCAGGTTGCCGTCGGTGAAGCCCTCGTAGGACCAGTCGCGGAAGCGGCGCTGCAGGGTGTTGTCCCAGTAATTGCGGCCGAGTCGGATCTGCCATTTCGGCGAGGGTTGGAACTGGGCGTAGAGCTCGGGGATGTCGATGCGCAGGTCGCTGTCGGTGCCTTCGATCTTGAAAAGCCGGGGATCGGGCGAGAGGCGCAGCAGCCGGATCTTGGCGTCGGAGAGCCCGGCCTCGTTGCCGACCTGCAAGGCGGGGCTGACAACGGTCGTGATCTTGTCGTTGAACTCGTAGCGAAAGAGAGGCGCGAGCCTCAGCCCGTAGACATATTCATTATTGATCTCGTGGAAGGGAAAGCTCCCCTCGAATTTTAGATCTAGGGTTGGATCACCCATGATTTGCGTACCCCCGTCGTCGCGGCCCGAGCCGCATACCTGAAGTATCGGGAATCACGCAAGAAAGTTACCGGGCGCGGAGCGGAAAAAAGATGCCGCTCTGCGGCGTCGCGAATTTATTAAAAAATATTTTAAATTTCAATAGGTTAGATTTGCATGCGGCTAGCGCTGCCAAAGGGCATTTTTCTCTTGGAGTCCGAGCTCTGAAAAGTCGCGATCGAAGGCGAGCAGCTTCTCTCCGCTGACGAGGACGACGGCAGCCAAAACGGCATCCGCCAGGGTGGCTTTGCTTTTATTGGAAAGCCTCGCCTTGGCATACAGTTGTGCCCCTAACTGAAGGTGAGTTTTTTCCGGGGGGATGAGTTCGAGGGATTCCAGCTCGTTGGCGATCGCTGTGGGATCCAGTCCTCGCCGCAAGAAGAAGACGAAGGTCTCCGCGTACTGTTGCGGAAGGATTCCCATGGCTTCTTGCGGGAGTTTGACCCGTTTGGCTTTATCGGTTCCTAAAAGCCATTCCACGGCAAAGCTGGAATCAATCCAAATCACGGTCGCGGTCCAATGCCTTGAGTTCTTCTTGCAGTCTTTTTGAAGGGACCTTTTTTGTATCCTTGAGCGAGCCGAAACGAAACCCGGATCTCTTTAGGTGGTATTTTTCGAAGACCAATTCTTTGATCACATCGGTCTTCGTCTTCTTCAGACGGCGGGATAGCCATTCCAAGCGCTTCTCGAATTGGGGGTCCGTATGGATGTTCAGCGCCATATACGGGCTTTAGGATAGCTACAGAGGGTCTTTATGTCAAGGCGGGCGATTTATTCCGGTTTCCAATATCCAAAGGCTTCGAGGTAGGGTTTGAAGAAGCCCTCGGCGGCGCGGAGCTTTTCCATTTCGGCGACTGCGGCCTCGACCAAAGCGCGCTCGCGCCCCAAGTCGATCACCCCGCGCAGGACGAGGGTGCGGAGGAAGACGAAGTAGGTGTCCATCGCGTCGCCCAGGCAGTAGTCCTCGATTCTAAACAGGTCGCCGGCCTCGAAGAGCGACTGGACCATGTCGCCCTTCGTGTCCATCTTGCCCGGCTTGCCCAGGATCTTCGAGAAGAGGTTGAGTCCGCCCTTCCAGCGGATCGCGCCGTAATTGGTGAGGAACTCGTGGAGGTCGAGGTGGTGCTCTTCGTTGAAGCGGTAGCGCGGCCCGAACTTGTCGTAGTGCGACTCGCGGATGCTTAAGCCTAAGCGGAAGGCCCAGAGCTCGAGGACGCGGAGGTCGAAGCCCTTGCCGTTGAAGTCGACCAGCACCGGACGGTTTTGATTGTAGGTCTCCCAGAAGTGCTCGACTAAGGCGCGGGGCGTCTTGCCGTCCTTGCCCAGCAGGCCGATCTTGAGGATCTCGAAATCCGGATTGAGGCCGACCGCCGCGATGCAGACCGGGACGTGGAAGGCGGGGTTGATGAAGTCGCGGCCGTCCTGGGCCAGCTCGGCGAGTTGGGCTTGATAGGCCTGCTCGTCGTCGAGGCCCTGGCCGGCGTACAAGACGCGGTTGAGCAGGGCTTTGTCGATGCGGGTTTCGATGTCGTAGACGAGGTAGCGGAATTGGGAGGACATATTGGGCTCCGCGAAAATTGCGATGCAGGGACTTGGGTACCTCGCTCGGCGCTAGCATGGGAGGTGCCGAAGGGCAAGTCGCCCGCGGCGCATAGATGATCCCCGGATACGGCTTGCCATTCCGTCTTGGG
>JADYZQ010000309.1 GCA_020853015.1 Deltaproteobacteria bacterium | reverse complement strand
TCGGGGCCCTGACCAACTTTTGGTATTATTTCAACGCCCGCGAGAAGTTCTACAACATCATCGAGAAGCTCTGCGGCGCGCGCCTGACCACGGCCTACACCCGGATCGGCGGCCTGATGCGCGACCTCTATCCCGGCTTCGCCGACGAGATGAAGGTCTGCCTGAAGGACCTGCACAAGGCCGTCCAAGACGTCACCGGCCTGCTCAACACCAACAAGATCTTCCTCAACCGCACCGTCGGGGTGGGCCCGATCGGCAAGGAAGACGCGATTCAGCACGGCTTTACGGGCCCCTGCCTGCGCGCGACCGGCGTGCCCCTGGACCTGCGCAAGGCCCAGCCCTACTACGGCTACGAGACCTACGACTTCGAGCTGGTGGTCGGCGAGCACGGCGACTGCTACGACCGCATCATGGTGCGCTTCGAGGAGATGCGGCAGAGCGCGCGGATCATCGAGCAGGCGATGGAGCGCCTCAAGCCGGGGCCGGTCATGACCGACGACAAGCGGGTGGCCCTGCCGCCCAAGGTCGAGGTCTACACCAACATCGAGGCCCTGATGAACCACTTCAAGCTGATCTACGAGGGCATCCGCCCGCCGGCGGGCGAGGTCTACAGCTACACCGAGGCGGCCAACGGCGAACTGGGCTTTTACATCGTGAGCGACGGCAGCGGCACGCCCTACCGCGTGAAGTGCCGGCCGCCCTGCTTTCCCATCTTCCAGGCCTATCCGAAGATGGTCGAGGGGAAGATGCTGGCGGACGCGATCGCGATTTTGGGAAATTTGAACATCATCGCCGGGGAGTTGGATCGGTAGAATTTTTTTGGATATGGCCTTCGAGTTCACAACTGAAAACAAGCGGCGTTTCGACGAGATCCTGACCCGGTATCCCGTCAAGCGCGCCGCTATGCTCCCGGCCCTGTGGCTGGTGCAGCACCAGGCCGGTTGGATCTCGCACGAGGCGATGGAGTACGTGGGCAAGTTGCTCGATCTTTCGCCGGCGAAGGTCTACGAGGTGGCGACCTTCTACACGATGTTCAACCTGAAGCCGGTGGGGAAGTACCACTTCCAGGTCTGCCGCACCTTGCCCTGCCAGCTGGTGGGCGCGGAGAGCGTCACGGAGCATCTCCAAAAGAAGCTCGGCGTCAAGCTGGGCGAGACCAGCGCCGACGGGCGCTACACGCTGACCGAGGTCGAGTGCCTGGGCTCCTGCGGGACCGGGCCCATGCTGCAGCTGAACGACGATTATCACGAGAATTTGACGTCGGAAAAACTGGATGCGCTGATCGCGTCCCTGAAATGACCTGATGGAAAAGATCCTGACCAAAAATTTCGGCCTGAAAGACTCCCATACCCTCGCGGTCTACGAGTCGACGGGCGGCTACGGCGCGCTGAAGAAGCTCTTCGCCATGCAGCCCAAGGACGTGGTGGAAGAGGTGAAGCAGTCCGGCCTGCGCGGCCGCGGCGGCGCGGGCTTCCCGACCGGCATGAAGTGGAGCTTCGTGCCCCAGGACAACCCCAAGCCGAAATACCTCTGCGTCAACGCCGACGAGAGCGAGCCGGGCACCTTCAAGGACCGCTACATCCTCGAGCTCGACCCGCACCGCCTGATCGAGGGCATTATCATCTGCTGCTTCGCGATCCGCTCGCACACCGCCTACATCTACATCCGCGGGGAGTTCGTTTTCCCCTACCATCGCATCGAGGCGGCGGTGCGGGAGGCCTACGCCAAGGGCTACCTGGGAAAGAACATCCAAGGCGGCGGCTACGACCTCGACGTCTTCGTCCACCGCGGGGCCGGCGCCTACATCTGCGGCGAGGAGACCGCGCTGATGGAGTCGCTGGAGGGCAAGCGCGGGATGCCGCGGCTCAAGCCGCCCTTTCCGGCGGTGGTCGGGCTCTTCGGCTGCCCCACGGTCATCAACAACGTCGAGACCATCGCGGCCCTGCCTTACATCCTCGAGCAGGGCGCGGCGGGCTACCGCAAATTCGGCACCGAAAAGAGCCCCGGCACCAAGTTGTTCAGCGTCAGCGGCCATGTGCAGCGCCCCGGCAACTACGAGGTGCCGCTGGGCTACCCGCTGAAGAAATTGATCTATGAGGATTGCGGCGGGATGCGGGACGGCAAGGCGCTCAAGGCCGTCATCCCCGGCGGTTCCTCCGTGCCCGTCTTGACAGCCGCCGAGGCCGAGGAGGTCACGTTGGACTACGAGGCCCTGGCGGCCAAGGGCTCGATGCTCGGCTCGGGCGGCGTCATCGTCATGGACGAGACGGTGGACATGGTGAAGGCCCTGACGAATCTGGCGCACTTCTACTCCCACGAATCCTGCGGGCAGTGCAGCCCCTGCCGCGAGGGCACGGGCTGGTCGCACAAGATCCTGAAGCGCATGCTGGCGGGGGAGGGGAGGCCGGGCGATCTCGAGCAGCTCGAGAAGAACGCGGACCACATGATGGGCAAGACGATCTGCGTCCTGGCCGACGCGCTGGCGATGCCTATCCAGAGTTATTTGAAAAAGTTTCGAAAAGAGTTTGAAGCTTATATAAAAAAGTAGGGGCGAACCTTGTGTTCGCCCTCTTCGTCCCTGCAGGGAGGGCGAACACAAGGTTCGCCCCTACGGAACCTATGCCAAATATCACGATCGACGGAAAACAAATCACGGTGAAAGACGGCACCAGCGTCTTCGAGGCCGCGCGCCAGCACGGCATCGAGATCCCGCACTTCTGCTACCACCCCAAGCTGAGCATCGCGGGCAACTGCCGCATGTGCCTGGTCGACATCGAGAAGATGCCGAAGCCGGCGATTTCCTGCAATACCGTCGCGACCGAGGGCATGGTCGTCCACACCCAGACCGAGAAGGTCAAGGCCCTGCAAAAGAACGTCCTCGAGTTTATCCTGATCAACCACCCGATCGACTGCCCCGTCTGCGACCAGGCGGGCGAATGCAAGCTGCAGCAGTACTACATGGACCACACGCTGGCGGACTCCAATTTCCGCGAGCAGAAGGTGAAAAAGCCGAAGAAGGTCGTACTGGGTCCCTACGTCATGCTCGACGACGAGCGCTGTATCCTCTGCACGCGCTGCGTCCGCTTCTGCGACGAGGTCACCAAGACGGGCGACCTCTGCGTCACCCAGCGCGGCGATCGCTCGACCCTGACCACCTTTCCCGGCAAGCAGCTCGACAACAAGTATTCGCTCAACACCGTCGACATCTGCCCGGTCGGGGCGCTGACCAGCAAGCCCTTCCGTTTCCAGTGCCGCGTGTGGTTCCTGAAGAGCACGCCCTCGATCTGCACGGGCTGCTCCACCGGCTGCAACATCCAAATCAACCACCACGACGGCAAGGTCTACCGCTACCTCCCGCGGGAGAACGAGGCGGTCAACCAGTGCTGGACCTGCGACGAGGGGCGGCTTTCTTACGACTTTATCAACGAGGGGCGCCTCTACCGCCCCAGCGTCCACGAGGGTGGCAAAGACCAAGGCGTCAGCGCCGAGGCGGCCCTAGCCGAGATCGCCGGCGCCCTGCAGCGCCTGGCGCCCGAGGACGCGGTCTTCGTCGGCTCGGCCTACGAGTCCAACGAGAACAACGCGGCGCTCAAAAAATTGGCCGAGGCCCTGGGCGTGAAGGACCTGCAGTACTCCGCCCACGAGGTCGACAACCCTTACGCGGACGACTTTTTGATGAAGGCCGACAAGAACCCCAACCGCGCCGGCGTCGAGCGGCTGGGCTTCCAGCCCTTCCGCGGCGGGACCCAGGCCAAGGTGGTGGTGGCCCTCGAGGGCCTGGGCAAGTCCGACTTGGCGCGGCTGAAATCGGAAGAGCCGCTGCTCCTGGTCCTGCTCGCCAGCAACCAAAGCGAGACCGCGGACTACGCCGACGTGATCCTGCCGACCGCGACCTTCGCGGAGCAGGAGGGGAGCTTCACCAACTTCCAAAACCGGGTGCAGAAATTCGACAAGGCCCTGGAGCCGGAAGGGGCGATCAAGCCCGCCTGGCGGTGGATCGCGGAGATCGCCCAGGCGATGGGGAAGGATTTGAAGATTGCGGGCGCGGAGCGCCTGTTGGAAGAGTCTTTTGGTTTGAAGTACGCGGACCTGGGAACCTCCGGAAAGGTCTTGTAGGGCGGGCCCATTTTCGCCCTTACCGTAAATGCTAACGATTATTTTAAAAATCCTCATCCCCTTCCTCGTGATCATGCAGATCCTGCCCTTCCTGATCTGGCTCGAGCGCAAGGGGGCTGCCTACATCCAGGACCGCCGCGGGCCCAACCGCGCCTCCATCCTGGGCCTGCGTCTGGGCGGCCTGATCCACAGCCTGGCGGACGTGGTGAAGCTGATTTTCAAGGAAGACATCGTCCCCAGCCACGTGAACAAGTTCGTATACACCCTGGCGCCCTTCTTGGCGATGGCCGTGGCCTGCATGACCTTCGCCGTCATCCCCTGGGCCGCGCCGCTCGATTGGAAGGGGGGCCTCTTCACCCTGCAGGCCGTCGACCTCAACGTCGGCATCCTCTACCTCTTCGCGATCGCCTCGATGGGCGTCTACGGGATCATGCTGGCGGGCTGGGGGAGCAACAACAAGTACTCCCTCTTGGGCGGGCTGCGCTCTTCCGCTCAGATGATCTCTTACGAATTGACCTTGGGCCTCTCGGTGGTGGGCGTTCTGATCCTGGCCGGGAGCCTCGAGCTGAACGCCATCGTCCAAAACCAGGGCGCCAATCCGCTCTCTTGGAATGCGATCCGCCAGCCGCTGGGCTGCATCCTCTTCGTCGTCTCCGCCTTCGCCGAGACCAACCGCCTGCCCTTCGACCTGCCCGAGGCCGAGGCCGAGCTGGTCGCGGGCTACCACGTCGAGTACAGCTCGCTGAAGTTCGCGCTCTTCTTCATGGCCGAGTACGCCAACATGATCATCGCCTCCGCCCTGATGGCGACGCTTTTCTTCGGCGGCTGGCAGGTGCCCTTCGTCTCCACCGAGGCGCTGCGGGCCCACGCGACGACCATCCTCTATTATTCGGTCTTAGGCATCGGGGTCTTTTCGATTTTGGCGGGCTGGTTTTTGGCGCGGCGCAAGCCGAAGGTCGTCTATCACGACGCCCGCGACCGCGAGACCAAGGTGCTTGGCATCCCGGCGATCTTGGTCGGGATGGCGCTGGTGGTGGGGCAGATTCTGCTGGGGCCTCTGGCCTTGGGCGAGACCGGCTCGCAGATCGCCGCGGCGGCCTTCCAGTTCGGCGTCTTTTTGCTGAAGATTTTGTTTTTCTGCTGGGTCTTTATCTGGGTACGTTGGACCCTGCCGCGTTTCCGCTACGACCAGCTGATGAACCTGGGCTGGAGGGTGATGCTGCCCCTGGCCTTGTTGAACGTGGTGGTGACGGCGGGGGTATACCTTTGGTTGTAGGGGCGAACCTTGTGTTCGCCCAGTAGGCATTGGCGAAGAGGGCGAACACAAGGTTCGCCCCTACATTTAAATTTATGAACGGATTCACGATCCTATTTTACGCCTTAGCCGCCCTGGCGGTGATCTCCGCCACCGGGGTGATCAGCTTCCGTCACCCGGTGTATTCGGCGCTCTCGCTGGTGGTGACCCTGATCTCGCTGGCGGGGCTCTTCGTGACCTTGCAGGCGGACTTTTTGGGCGTGATCCAGGTCTTGACCTACGCCGGGGCCATCCTGGTGCTGTTCATTTTCATCATCATGCTGCTCAACCTGCAGGACGACGAGCTGCACGAGCGCGGCTACGGCCTGGGCGGAAAATTCCTTTTGGGCCTGGTCAGCCTGGGCCTCTTTCTTTCCTTGGGCTACCTGGTGACGCGACCGAAGCTGGGCGTCGCGGTCCTGCCCGAGGGTTTCGGCTCGGTCTACGGGCTGGGTCGGGAGTTGTTTACGAGCTATGTGA
>JADYZQ010000308.1 GCA_020853015.1 Deltaproteobacteria bacterium | reverse complement strand
CAAGGAGGCCCGCGCGCAGATCGGCCTGAAACTGGCCAAGGCCGACCTCGCCCGGGCCGAGGCGGCGGAGCAGAAGGCCCTGCGCCTGAGCGTCGACGTTTTGTTGGCCCAGGCCTCCGCGGCGGTGGCGGAGGTGAAGAAGAACGGGGGTCTCAGCAAGGTGAAGGACTTCATCGCCCAGGCCCGAGCGAATGCGGCCCTGGCCAAGACGGCCTTAAGCGCCGCCCAGGAGACCAGTGCCGCAAGCCTACTCACCCAGGCCTACCAGGCGGCGGTGGACTGGCGCTTCGCCCAGGCCCGGGGCTCGGCGTCCTTGGGCAAGGTGGACGACACGATCGTTCCGCTCAACGCCGGCCGCGAGCTGGCCAAGCAGGGCGGGATCGGCTTCGACGAGGCTGCGGCCCAGAAACTGATCGAGCAGGCCTTGAGGAAGGGCATCGAGCTGGAATTCGCCGCCGCAGAGAAATTCGCCCAGGCCGGCGACGCGGGGAACACGGAGTTTCATCTGGAGCTGGCGCGGGACAATGCCCGGCGTCTGGGGGAAACATTCGACGAGAAACGCGCCGCCAAGATCGTGAAAATGCTGCCGTCGCCTTAAAAAGGCGAATTATTTCGCCAACCTGAAAATTATCCACAGCCCTGTCTGCGTGTTTGACGCCCACCCCTCCTTCTGTTTATAACCTCGAATCTATGTCCGGCGCGGGTCTTAGCCCCCACATCTGGAAATCCCTCCTCCAAGAGGTCGAGAAACCGGGTCGTTACCTCGGCAACGAGGTCAATTCGGTAAATAAGGACCCGGCGCGGGTGCGCCTGCACGTCGCCCTGGTCTTCCCGGACGCCTACGAGATGGGCGAGAGCCACGTCGGATTAAAGATCCTCTACGACATCCTGAACCGCGACCCCGAGATCTGGGCCGAGCGCGTCTACGCCCCCTGGACCGACATGGAGGCGGCCCTGGCGCGGCATCAAGTCCCGCTCTTCTCGCTGGAGTCCAAGCGCCCGCTTAAGGACTTCGACCTGATCGGCATCACGCTCCCCTACGAGCTGGTCTACACCAACATCGTCACGATTTTGAAAAGCGGCGGCGTCCCGCTGTGGCAGAAGGACCGCGTCAAGGGCGACCCCCTCGTGATCGGCGGCGGCAGCTGCGCCTTCAACCCCGAGCCGATCGCCGAATTTTTCGACGCGGTGGTGGTGGGCGACGGCGAGGAGCTGATCTTCAGTCTGGCGCGTCAAATTCTGGCTTACAAAGAAAGCGCGCAGACGCGCGAGGAATTGCTGAAAGAAATGACGCGCAGCCAAGGAGTCTACGTCCCTTCCTTCTTCGAGGTCGATTATAAGGAAGACGGCTGCGTCCGCGAGATCCGGCCCCTGCTGGAGGGCTACCCGGGCGTCGCGAAGGCGACGGTCACTAATTTGGACCAAGCGCCCTATCCGCGCGCGCCGATCGTGCCCAACATCAGCGTCATCCACGACCGCATCGGCGTCGAGGTGCAGCGCGGCTGCGTCCGCGGCTGCCGCTTCTGCCAGGCGGGATACATCTACCGCCCCGAGCGCCAGCGCTCGCCGGACACGGTGAAGGACATCGTCGCGAAGTCGCTGGCGAGCACCGGCCAAGAAGAGGTCTCGCTGCTCTCGCTCTCCGTGGGCGACTACGACTGCCTCAACCCGCTGCTCAACGATTTGTTCGACACCTACGAGCAAGATCGGGTCTCCATTTCGCTCCCCGCGACCCGCACCGAGACGCTCACCCCCGAGGTGATCCAGCAGGTGAAGCGCGTCAGAAAATCCGGCTTCACCATGGCGCCCGAGGCCGGCACGCCGCGGATGCGCCGCCTGATCAACAAGGGCAACGCGCGCGAAGACCTGATGCGGGCGGTCGACAACGTCTTTCGCGAGGGTTGGCGCTTGATCAAGTTCTACTACATGTGCGGCCTGCCCATGGAGACCGAGGCCGACCTGATGGGCATCGCGGAGGAGGCCCTCCAGGCCCTCGCGATCGGCCGCCGCTACACGCGCGGCGCCGAGATCCACGTCGGCTGCTCCTCCTTCGTGCCCAAGCCCTTCACGCCGTTCCAATGGGAGCCCCAGCTCTCGATGGCCGAGGTCGAGGCCAAGCACGCGCAGCTCCGCCTGGCGCTGCGGATGCCGGGGATCAAGTTCAAGACCCACGGCCTGACGATGAGCTATCTCGAGGGCGTGTTCAGCCGCGGCGACCGCCGCCTGGCGCGGGCCCTGGTGCGCGCCCACGAGCTGGGCTGCCGCTTCGACGAGTGGGACGAAAAATTGGATTTCGCGGCCTGGCAGCGGGCCTTCGCCGAGACGGGCCTGGACCCGGACTTCTACGTCACGCGCCGCCGCGATCGCGACGAGGTGCTCCCTTGGGACCACCTGTTCGTCGACATGAAAAAAAGTTTTCTGTGGGAAGAGCTGGAAGCCTCGCACGACCTGGCGTTCATCGAAGATTGTTCGACCGGGAAGTGCAGCGACTGCGGGGTCTGCGATTTTCGCAAGGTCCTCAACGTCAACTACCGGTATCTTCCCGAGACGGAGAAAGCGCAGGCTCATTCCACTCGGGGTCGGGTCCTCAAGACCGAAGCCGAGCAGAGCCTCGCCCATCCCCCGGCGGAGAACCAGAAGTACCAAGCTCCGCCGACAGTGCAAAGAATTCGCGCCCGATTCACCAAATTGGGCGAAGCCGCTTTTTTAAGTCACCTCGATCTGGCGACCTTGCTGCACCGGGCCCTGAAGCGAGCGAAGATCCCCGTGGGATACTCGCAGGGCTTCAACCCGGCGATGCGGGT
>JADYZQ010000307.1 GCA_020853015.1 Deltaproteobacteria bacterium | reverse complement strand
CCTACAGGCGCCGCGGCGTTTACAACCTCTGATTAAAACAAAATTCCCCTACAACAATACCTTGCGCCCTTCAACCTTTACCTTGCCCTCGGCGATGCGCTGGAGGCAGGCCGGATACAGCTGATGCTCCTGCTCCAGGATCCGCGCCGCCAGCGTCTCCTCGGTGTCCTCCGGCAGGACCGCCACGACGCGCTGGTCGATGATGGGCCCCGTGTCGCAGCCCTCGTCGACGAAGTGCACCGTGCAACCCGAATAGCGCACGCCCGCCTCCAAGGCCTGGCGTTGGGCGTGCAGGCCGGGAAAGGCCGGAAGCAGGGAGGGGTGGATGTTGACGATCCTCCGGTGAAAATGCCCGATGAAGGCGGGCGAGAGCAGCCGCATGTAGCCCGCCAGCGCGACGATCTGCGGCGGGTCCTCCTCCAGCTGGGCAATCAGGCGGCGGTCGAAGGCCTCGCGGTCCTCGCCTTTTTGCTTCTCGACGACGTGGGTCAATATTCCCTCGGCCTGGGCGTAGGCGAGGCCGGGGGCCGCGGGCTGGTCGGAGATCACCGCGGCGATCGTCGCGTCGAGACGCCCTTCTTTGATGGCGCGGTGGATGGCCTGCATGTTGCTGCCACGGCCGGAGATCAAAATGGCGAGCTTGAGGGACATTAGGATTCTTCGATGACGACTTGGGCCTCGTCCTGCTTGCCGCGGGCGACGATCTCGCCGATCACGTAGGAAGGCTGCCCGGCGGCGTTGAGGCGGCTGACGATCTCGTCGGCGTCTTTGGCCGCGACCACGACCACCATGCCGATGCCGCAGTTGAAGACGCGGTACATCTCGTGGTTTTCGACGGCGCCTTGCTCTTGCAGGAAATCGAAAATCGGGACCCGGGGCCAGCTTTGGCGCCGGATCAGGGCACGGCTTTGCGCGGGCAAAACCCGCGGAATGTTCTCGAGCAGGCCGCCCCCGGTGATGTGCGCGATGCCCAGCAGGGGAAATTGCTTGCGGAGCTGAAGGATAGGGTTGACGTAGACCGTCGTCGGCTCGAGCAGGACCTCGCCGAGCGGCCTGGAGAAGCCGGGATAGGTCTTGCGCAGGTCCAGCCCGCGGTCGGCGACGATCTTGCGCACCAAGGAATAGCCGTTGGAATGGACCCCGCTGGAGGCCAGGCCGACCAATTTGTTGCCGATGGCGATGCCGGAGCCGTCGATGATGTCGGGGCGATTGACGACGCCCACGGAAAATCCCGCCAGGTCGAATTCTTCGTCCTGGTAGACGCCCGGCATCTCGGCGGTCTCGCCGCCGATCAACGCGCAGTTGATCGAGGCGAGCGAATCGGTCATGCCCTCGATCACCTGGACCGCCTTGCCCACCTGCAGCTTGCCGCAGGCGTAGTAATCCAAAAAGAACAGCGGCTCGGCGCCGATGCAGAGCAGGTCGTTGACGCACATCGCGACCAAGTCGACTCCGATGCCGCGGAAGGATTGCAGATCCTTGGCGAGCTTGAGCTTGGTGCCGACGCCGTCGGTCGACGAGACCAGGACCGGCTCGTCGTATTTCAGCTTGTTGATGCTGAACAAGCCCGCGAAGCCGCCGATGGGCGTGAGCACCTCGGGGCGCTTGGTCTTCTTGAGCAAGGGCTTGATGGCGTCGACGAAGGCGTTGCCCGCGTCGATGCTGACGCCGGCGGCTTGGTATGTGCTTGGTGTCTTCAAGGCGTTCGGACCCTAATGGGCTCGGGATTTTCTGTCAACGGGAAAGCCCGCCCCGAAATTCTCGATAAATTTGCTGGGGGATTTTTGACGATTTGTGTCTAAGAATATAATTTCATTTATGAAATTTTCTGACTATTAAAATGAGAATAAATGTGACAGTTTGCTGACACCCTGGTATTCTTTAACCCCTTTCCAAGGTCGAGGGCAGGTAAATGAGCGCGAAAGAAGGGGCCTCGCCGCCCGCAAAATCCGAGGATCTCGAAGAGCTCAAAAACCTTTTCGCGGTTGTCTCCGAGGGCAAGCGTGCCTGGGAAGCCACCTTCGACGCCATCCTCGACCCCGTCTTGGTCGTCACCCGCGACTACCGCATCGCCCGGGCCAACCTTGCGGCCGCCGATTCCGCCGGCCTCAAAGTTCGCGAGCTCATCGGCAAGCCCTGCTACGAGATCTTCGCCAAAGAAAAGGCGCCTTGCCCCGGCTGTCCGATGCGCGAGAGCCTCGCCAACGGACGCCCGAGGCGCGAGCGGCTCTCGCCCTACAACGATCAGCGGGCCTTTGTGGTCGGATCTTTCCCGATCCGCGACTATGACGGAAAGGGCGGCAGCCTCGCGGTCGTTCAATATCAGGACGTCAGCGCCATCCGAAAGCTCGAGGCCCAACTTCTGCAAAGCGAGAAAATGGCCGCCCTGGGTCTCTTCGCCAGCGGCATCGCCCACGACATCAACAATCCCCTTGCGGGCGTCTTGGCCTTCGCCCAGTTGGCCATGCAGGGCCTGGCCCCAGAAACCCAGCTTTACCAAGACCTCAAGGAAATCGAGAGCAGTGCCCTGCGCTGCAAGAAGATCCTCGAGGACCTGCTCGAAATGTCGCGTCCCTCCGGGCGGGCCGAGAAAAGCCCCGTCGACCTGGGCGCCTTGATCGAACGGGTCCTGCCCAACCTGAAGGTGCAGTATCAAGAGCAGGACTACCGGCTCGACTTAGCCCTGAAGCCGCTCACGCCGGTCGAGGTCTGCCCCAGCAAGTTCGAGCAGGTATTCACCAATATCCTGACCAACGCCTTCCAGGCTCTCAAGCCCGGGGGGGCGGTGCGCGTGTCGGCGCACGAGGACGACAAATCGGTCGTTATCGAGGTCGAAGACGACGGCGAGGGGATCAGCGAGGAAAATCTGAAGAACATTTTCGATCCATATTTCACGACCAAGCGTCAGCGCGGCGGCTCGGGGCTGGGACTTCCGATCTGCTACAACATCATCCGCGAGCACGGCGGCCAGATCGAGGTCTCGAGCCGGGTGAACGAGGGCAGCGTGTTCCGGATCCGCGTGCCCAAAGGAGACAAGGGATGAGATCGCAAATCCTCGTCGTCGACGACGAAATCGCGGTGCTCCGAGCCTTGGAACGCTTTCTCGCCGAAAAAGGCTACGAGGTCACGCTGGCCGACACCTTCGACAAGGCGGCCAAGATCCTCGAAAGCGGACGCATCGATCTAGCCCTGATCGACCTCAAGCTCGGCGACCGTGACGGCATCGAGCTGGTGCAATACCAGCAGAAGGTGAGCCCGCAGACCGCCTGCATGATCCTGACGGGCTTCGGCAGCATCGACACTGCGATCCAGGCGATCAAGTCCGGCGCCTTTCATTACGTCACCAAGCCGTTCCAATTCGACGACATCCTCAACCTGGTGCAAAAGGCCCTCGAGCACCAACGCACCCGGGAGGAGAACCGGCTGCTCAAGAAGCAACTCAATCTGAAATACGGCCTGGAGAACATCGTCGGCGTTTCCGACGGCATGAAGTCGATCTTCGAACTGGTCGCCAAGGTGGCCGACACCGACTCGACCGTCCTGCTGCTGGGCGAATCGGGGACCGGCAAAGAGCTGGTCGCCAAGGCTATTCACTACAACAGCCGCCGCAGCCAGCGGCCGCTGGTGCCGGTCAACTGCGCCGCCATCCCCGAGGATCTGCTGGAGAGCGAGCTCTTCGGCCACGTCAAGGGAGCCTTCACCGGCGCGGTCGTCTCCCGCACCGGTCGTTTCGAGATGGCCGACGGCGGAACCCTCTTCCTCGACGAGATCGGCGACATGAGTCCCAAGCTTCAGGTCAAGCTGCTGCGCGTCCTGCAAGAGCGGCGCTTCGAGCCGGTCGGCTCGGGCCGCAGCGTCGAGGTCGACGTGCGCATCGTCGCCGCCACCAACAAGAACCTCGAGCGGGCCGTCAAAGAACGGACCTTCCGCGAGGATCTTTTCTACCGGCTCAACGTCATCCCGATCCGGATCCCGCCGCTGCGCGAGCGCAAGGGCGACATCCCGATGCTGATCGAGCACTTCCTCCAGCGCTTCGCCAAGGAAAATGGCAAGAAGGCGCCGCAGGTGACGCCCGAGTGCATGCAGATGCTCTCCAACTACGCCTGGCCCGGCAACGTGCGCGAGCTCGAGAACGCGATCGAGCGCCTGGTGATTCTCAAGCCCGAGCAGGTCATCTCGATCAAGGACCTGCCCGAAAAATTCCTGCAGAGCGGGGGTAAAATCTTCACCAGCGTCAACATTCCGGACAACGGCATCAGCTTCAAGAACGTGGTGAACGACTTCGAGAACGAGTTGATCCTCAAGGCCCTCGAGAAGACGGCCTGGAACAAGAACAAGGCGGCGACCTTGCTGAAGCTGAACCGGACGACCCTGGTCGAGAAGATCAAGCGCCGCCAGTTGGAAAAGGTCATTTTGTCTTAAATTTTCCGCGAGGCCATGCACTCCGGCCCCTTTGGGTATGACCGTGAAAAGCACCTCCCTGCTCATCGTTGACGACGAAGAAGTCATCCTCAAGCTCTTCGAGCGCGTGGCGCGCAAGGAGCGTTGGACCTACGCGCCCGCGCGCAACGGCGTCGAGGCCATCGATTTTCTCACCAAGAACGACGTCGAATGCGTCGTCCTCGACATCCATCTGCCTTCCTACTCCGGTTTCCAGGTGCTCGAGTTCATCAAGGCGACCAAGCCCTCGGTCGAGGTGGTCATCGTCACCGGCATGGGCAGCGTCGAGCAGGCGGTGCAGGCCCTCAAGCTGGGCGCCTTCGATTATCTCTCCAAGCCTTTCGCCGACATGGACAAGGTCGTCTCCACCCTGCGCAACGCGATGGATAAGCACCGGCTGGTCCGCAAGATCCACGAGCTGCAGCGCGCCGAGGAGCCCCTCGAGGGCTACCAAGGCATCATCGGGCGCTCCAAGCCCATGCAGGAGGTCTACCACCTGATCGATTCGATCAAGGGCTCGGCGGCCTCGGTGCTCATCGAGGGCGAGTCCGGCACCGGAAAGGAAATGGTCGCGAAGGCCATCCACCGCACCTCGAAGCGGGCCAAGCGGCCCTTCCTCGTCATCAACTGCGCCGCGATCCCCGAGGGCCTGCTGGAGAGCGAGCTTTTCGGCCACGTCAAGGGCGCCTTCACCGGGGCCATCGCCGACAAGCGCGGGCTGTTCGAAGAGGCCAACGGCGGCACGCTCTTCTTGGACGAAATCGGCGAAGTCAGCCCCGCCTTCCAGGTCAAGCTGCTGCGCGTCCTGCAGGAGGGCGAGTACAAGCGCGTCGGCGACGGCGAAGTCCGGCGCACCGACGTGAGGATCATCGCCGCGACCAACCGGGACCTCAAGACGCGCATCGAGGAAGGAGCCTTCCGCGAGGACCTTTACTACCGCCTGCACGTCATCGGCGTCCGCCTCCCGCCCCTGCGCGAACGCAAGGAGGACATTCCCCCGCTGGCCTACCATTTCCTCGACAAGTTCAAGGAGCGCCTGGGCAAGTCGATCCGGGAGATCTCCGTCGACGCCATGCAGGCCCTGCAGTCCTATCCCTGGGTCGGCAACGTGCGCGAGCTGGAAAACGTCCTGGAGCGTTGCTGCGTGCTGCTCGGCGGCGACGTCATCCGCGCCAAGGACTTGCCCGCCTCGATCCTGGCCAGCACCTTCTTCCTGCGGGATCAAGAAGAGGTTGACTTGACGCGATTTCCCTATAAAGAGGCCAAGCTTCGCGCCTTGTCCCTGTTCAACAAGTCTTATTTACAGCACCTCCTCAAGCAGTCCGGGGGGAACATCTCGGTGGCGAGCGACCGGGCGGGCATGGATCGAAGCAATTTCAAGAAGATCATCCGGAAGTACGAGATCGACATCCGGGAATTCAAGAAGGGATAGGCCCTCATGACGGCGATTCCGACCTTCGTCTTCGACGAAAAGAACCAATTCAGTCCGATGCTCTTCGAAGAGCTGGCCAAGCGCGGCTTCGCCCTGCGGGTGGTCTCGAAGGAAGAGATCTTTCCCGCAATCAGCGCCGCTCCGCCGGAGGTCGTCCTTTTCAACCTGGCGATGACACCCGGGGTGGACCACCTGAGCCTGATCCAGGAGATCCGTTCCATCGACGAGCACCTCCCTGTCTTCGTACTCACCGAAAACTCCGACGTCGCCACCGCCGTGGCCTTCATGCGGGCCGGGGCCACCGATTTCATGGTGCTGCCAGCGGCCATGGATCAGCTCGAAGCCTCGCTCAAGCGCGCCAGCCAGATGTACCACCTGGCGCGCAAGGTCTTCCAAGTCGAGCGCAAGGCGGCGGGGAAGGGCGACTTTCTCGGGATCGTGGGCCAGAGCGCCAAGATGCAGGACAACTTCAAGATGATCTCGACCGTGGCCAAAAGCAACGCGACGGTCCTGATTCAGGGCGAGTCCGGGACCGGCAAAGAGCTGGTCGCCAAGGCCATCCACGTGATGAGCGGGCGGCCCAAGCACAAGTTCATCGACCTCAACTGCGGCGCCATTCCCCGCGAGCTGCTCGAGAATGAGCTGTTCGGCCACGAGCGGGGCGCCTACACCGGCGCCGACCGGCGCTATATCGGTAGCTTCGAGCGCGCCAACGGCGGCACGATCTTTTTGGACGAGATCTCCGAGATGGATCCGTCGCTTCAGGTCAAGATCCTCCGGGTCCTGCAGGAACGCAGCTTCCAGCGGGTCGGCGGCAGCGAGAAGGTGCAGGTCGACGTGCGCGTCGTGGCCGCGACCAACCGAGAGCTGCAGAAAGAGGTGGAGGAGGGGCGCTTCCGCGAGGACCTCTACTACCGCCTCAACGTCGTCCCGCTCTGGCTGCCGCCCCTGCGCGAGCGGCGCGAGGACATCCCGCTGCTGGCGCGGCATTTCCTGAATATTTACAGCCTGCGCAACGACAAGATCTTCCTCGACTTCCACCCCGAGGCCATGGAGGTGCTCATCAACTACGGCTGGCCCGGCAACGTCCGCGAGCTCGAGAACACCATCGAGCGGCTGGTCGTCTTGAGCAACGACAGCCAGGTCAAGGTGAAGCATCTGCCCAGCCACCTGCAGAACGTCGACCGCGCGATCGGCTGGTCGCGCGACCAGTCGGCCCAATCGCTTGCCTCCGAAAAGGAAGTCCATACCCTCGAGCAGATCGAGAAGCAGGCCATCGAGAGCGCGCTGAAGAAGTGCGAGGGCAACGTCCTCGAGGCGGCGCGCCGGCTGAAAGTCGGCCAGGCCACCCTCTACCGCAAGATCCGCAAGTTCGGCATCGAGAGGGAGGAGCCGTGAGTCCTCCCGCGAAGCCCCGTCTCGCCGCGGTGCTGCTGGCGGGCGGGAGCGGCACGCGCCTGTGGCCGCTCTCCACGCAGCGGCAGCCGAAGCAATTCCTCGCCCTGGGCGGCGAGCGCAGCCTTCTGCAGCAGAGCGCCGACCGCATCATAGCCCTCGCTCCGCCCGAACGCCTTTGGGTCGTCTGCGGGGAGATCCACGCGGCCGCGGCGGCCGCGCAGCTGAAGGAGATGCCGGACGACCAGGTCCTCGTCGAGCCCGCCGCCAAAAACACGCTGGCCGCCATCGCCCTGGCGGCGATCCACCTCCGCGCCAAGGACCCCGAGTCGGTCATGGCGGTGCTCCCCGCCGATCACTTCATTCCGCAAGCCGATTGGCCCAAGCTCCGCGCGGATCTCTCCCTGGCGGCGGCGGTGGCGCGCCGCGAGAAGGCCCTCGTCACCCTCGGCATCCGGCCCACCGAGCCCGCGACCGGTTTCGGTTACCTCGAGCGCGGCGAGGCCTTCCGGGAAGGCGAGTCCGAGTATTTCGAGGTGAAGGCCTTCCACGAGAAGCCCGACGCCGAGACGGCCCGGCGCTACCTGGAAAGCGGCGGGTGTTTTTGGAACAGCGGGATGTTCGTTTGGGAACCCCAGGTCTTTCTCGAGGAGCTGGCGCGCCTGCGTCCCGAGACCGCCCGGGCCTTCGAGGCCTTGGCCCTACGCTTGAGCGACGCGGCCTATCCCCGGCTCCTGGCCGAGGTCTTCGCGGGCCTCGAGAGCGTCTCGGTGGACTACGGGGTCATGGAACGCGCGGCCAAAGTCCGCATGATCCCGGCCTCCTTCGCCTGGGACGACGTCGGGGCCCTGTCTTCGCTAGAAAACATCTTGCCCGGAGACGCCCGGGGCAATCATACTCAGGGTCCAAGCTACATCTTGGACGGATCCGGAAACCTGGTCCTGGCGGAGCGCCGCGCGGTGGCGCTGGTCGGCATGGACGGCGTGATCGTCGTCGAGACGCCCAACGCGGTGCTGGTGCTGCCGAAGGACAGGGCCCAGGACGTGAAGAAATTGGTCGAACACCTCAAAACCATCGGTCGGGAGGATTTGCTGTAATATGAAGATCAACCCCAAGGAAGTCGGCGATATCTGCATCCTGGAAATCGAAGGCGAAGTCGACGCCGAGCACTCCGTGCAGCTGAAGAAGGCCATCGTCAAGGCCCGCGAGGATTATGCCAAGCATTTCATCCTCGACTTAAGCGGCGTGAGCTTTATCGATTCGACGGGGCTGGGGGTCTTGATCTCCCTGATGCGGCACTTGAACGAGAACAACGGGAAGCTCAAGCTCGCCGGCCTGCAGGACGAGGTGCGGTCGATCTTCGAGATCACGCGGCTCTACAAGGTGTTTGACCTGTGCCCCAGCGCCGAGGACGCGCTGCGGGAGATGCCGAAGAAAAAATGATGAAAACCGCGCGGCGCTTCAAAAAAGAAATGTCCTTCAAGTCCCTCAAGGGGCTCGAGCGGCAGGTGGCCAAGCTCCTCAAAGAGCTCGCCGCGGTGCCTTTTTTCTCGAACCTGCCCAAGAGCCTGGTCGGCGACCTGAAGCTGGGCATCCTCGAGGGCCTGAGCAACGCTTTTCTGCACGGCGGCAGCGACGCGCGGCGCCCCGCGCGGCTTTCCCTCGAGGCGCTGCCCCGGAGCATCGAGATCCGCATCGAGGACTGGGGGGAGGGCTTCGCCTTCCAGGCCGCCCTGCGGCGCCGCCCCTCCGACTTCGAGGCCAACGGCCGCGGCCTCATCATCCTGAAGAATCTCTTCGACTCCGTCCAGTACCGCAAGGGACGGCCCAACCGCCTCGTTCTGGTCCGCAAGCTGGCCCGGCCCAAAAAACTTGACGACGCCATCGAGCTCTTCAACCTGCTGCAGGAGGGCATCCAGCAGCTGCGCCCCAAGCACCACCTCTACGACCGCTTTCTCGACTTCGTCGTCGAGCGCTTCAACGTCGAGCGGGCCTCCTTCCTGCTTTTCGACCCCGAGACCCAGCGCCTGCGGGTGGCGACCTCGCGCGGCCTCTCTTCCAAGATCGTCTCCAAGATCGCGGTGGCTTCCGGCGAGGGCGTCGCGGGCTACGTCTTCAAGACCTCGCGCCCCCTGCTGGTCAACAACGCCGGCAAGCAGCGCTCGGGCGGGCCCCGGCTCCGGCGCCAGGGCTACCACACCTCGAGCTTCGTCTCGGTGCCGGTCATCGCCTCGCCCATGCACATCGGCGAAGAGACCATCGGCGTGCTCAACCTGACCGACAAGCGCGACGGCACCCGCTTCACCGCCAACGAGCTGAAATTGCTCAACGTGATGGCGGCGCAGGCCGCCAGCGCCTTCCGCATCCGCGACCTGCTCGACACGGTCAAGCAGCACGAGGGCCTCAATCGCGAGCTGGAGATCGTCCACGAGATCCAGTCGCGGCTCGTCCCCGAGCATTTCCCCCGCGTCGGCGACCTCGAGGTCGGCGGTCACTGCCAGCTCTCGATGCGCGGGGGCGGCGACTACTACGACGTGATCCAGGTCGGCGAGGGACTGCGCGGCGTGGTCGCCGACGTCTCCGGCCACGACGTCGGCTCGGCGATCACCATGGCCTCGTTCCGCGCGATCTTCCGCTCTATGGTCTTCGACCCCAACTCCCCGGGATATCTTCAGCAGGTCCTGCGTTGGGCCATGCACGAGGACTTGATCAAGCTGCACCAGTTCATTTCCTGCTGGGTCTTCGAGTACCGGGCCGACGGGGAGCTGCGGGTCTCGGGGGCTGGGCACCCGCCGCTGTTGCACTACCAGGCCGTCCAGAAGAAGTGGCACGCGATCTTCTCCAACCACCTCCCGCTGGGCCTCGAGGACGAATCCAAGCCGCAGAACAAGAAGATCGAGCTGGCCAAGGGCGATGTGCTGATCTTCTATACCGACGGCCTCTTCGACCCCAGGATGCGCGCCACCGGATTCGACAAGCAGAATTTCTGCGAGACGATCGAGCGCCACCTCCATCTAAGCGCCCCCGAGCTCGTGCGCGAGATCGCCCGCGAGGTCTCTCCCCATCACCTGGCCCTGCAAAAACCCGACGACATCGCCGTCCTCGTCCTGCGCCGGAGGCCCTGATGACCCGGCTGGACCGTTTTCTTGCGCAAAGCCGCGGCGAATATCGTCGCATGAGCCTCGGCCTGCACCGCATGCGCGAGCTGCTCGAGAAAACCGGGCGTCCCGACAAGGCCTTCGCCTGCGTCCTGATCGCCGGGACCAACGGCAAGGGCTCGACGGCGCGGATGGTCGAATCGGTCCTGCGCCGCGCGGGCTACCGCACGGGCCTCTACACCTCGCCCCACCTCGTCCGCTTCTCGGAACGAGTCCGGATCGACGGGTGCGAGGTCGCGGCGGAGCGACTGGAAGAAATCCTGGCGGATTGGGAGCGCGCCGGAATCGCCGACGCGGAGGGCGGCATCCCGGCGGGGGAGGGCGAACGCTTGACCTGGTTCGAGCAAGCGACGCTTTTGGCCTTCGAGGCCTTCCGGCGCGGGGGCGTCCAGTTGGCGGTTTTGGAGGTCGGCTTGGGCGGACGGCTCGACGCGACCAACGCCGCGGAGCCGCTGGCCTCGGCGGTCGTCTCCATCGGCCTCGATCACACCGAGGTCTTGGGCGCGACGCTCTCCGAGATCGCGCGGGAAAAGGCGGGGGTCCTGCGTCCCTGGCGTCCCCTGGTCTTGGGCGCGATGCCGGAGCCGGTCCGCGAGGAGTTGCGCCGGCTTGCCTTGGCGGCGGGGGCCTTTCCCATCCTGGCCGGCGAGCCCGAAGGGGAGTCCGGCGATTTTTCCTACGCGGACTTCACCGGCCTAGCCATCCCGCTCGCCGGCCGCCACCAGCTGGCCAACGCGGCCGTCGCGATCGAGCTTTTGTGGGCCCTGGCGGTGCGGGGCTGGCCTTGGTCCGAAACGGAGCTGCGCGAGGGCCTGGCCGCGGCCTCGCATCCGGGGCGCCTGGAGCGGGTCGAGGGCGCGCCCTTGGCCCTTTTGGACGGGGCCCACAACCCGCAGGCCCTCGAGGCCTTGGTCCGTCATATTCGGCAAGAGTGCCCCGGCCGTCCGGTCTCGGTCGTCCTGGCCATGGCCAAGGAAAAGGATCCCCGCGCTGCCCTCGGCATCTTGGGCGCCTTGAGGCCGAAGTGGTATTTCACCGTCTTCCCCAACGAGCGCAGCCTGCCCTTGGAGCGTTGGCGGCACTTGGCCGCCGAAACGGGGATCGCCGGTGAATTTTTCGAGGCGCCGGAGGCCGCGTTGGCTAGGGCGCGGGCGGAGTCGCCCCCTGAGGGCCTGGTGGTCGCCACCGGTTCGCTCTTCCTGGTGGGACGCCTGCGGGAGGCCTTGGGCCTGGACCCAGGAATCGCTTGACGGCGAAGGGGTGGGCCAGGCTATGGACTCGGGGCTCCATATCTTTTAGAGTATCGGCATCCCATGACCAAAAAGGAGTGTTTATGAAAAAACTCAGTTTGTTCGCCGCCCTGATCGCCGTCCTCTTTGCCGCCAATTCCTATGCCTGCGACGCGGAAAAGAAAGACGGCAAGGACAAGGCCCCGCAGGCCCAAACCGAGGGAGGCGCCCCGGTCGCTTCCACGCAACAGTCTGGAAAATAAAGATAATTGATTTCACGAAAACCGCCGCCCCGCGACCGGGGCGGCGGTTTTTTTATTGGAGCCGCCGTCTCTCCTGAGGTAAAGAGGGCGGCATGAAGAAAATTTCCCTCGCGATCCTGTCGCTCTCCGTTCTCGCCCTCAACGCCTGCGGTCCCAAGAAGTCGGCCTGCACCTATTCCACCGATCCCAAGGACATCCAGCTGGAATGGACGGCCTTCAAGTTCACCGAAAAGACGCCGGTGAAGGGGAAGTTCAACAAGGCCGAGGCGAAAGGCAAGACCCAGGCCGGCAGCCTGGCCGACTTGGTCACGGGCCTGCACCTCGACATCGACGGCGCCAGCGTCGAGACCAACGATCCGGGCCGCAATGCGACCATTCAGCAATTCTTCTTCGAAAAGTTCAGCCCGCCCTTCCACATCCATGCGATGGCGACCAAGCTGGAGGGCGACGATCAGAAGGGCACGATGGCGATCAATATCAGCATGAACGGCTCGGCCAAGGACGTGCCATTCGCCTATACCGTGGGCGCCGACGGCGTCCTTACCGCCCTGGCTTCGATCGACATGTTGGAGTTCGGCTTGCAGGCGCCCTACGACTCGATCCACAAGGCCTGCGAGGACAAGCACACCGGAAAAGACGGCGTCTCCAAGACCTGGACCCAGGTCGACCTCCTCCTCACCGGGAAATTCAAAAAAGAGTGCAAATAGAGCGGGTGCTTACCGCCCCTTCTTAGCCTTGCTTTGGGCGGGCGGCGCGATCTCGCGCCCGGTCAGCTCGCCGTACTGGCGGTCCAGCTCGCGCGTGACCGCCGTGCGCAGGGCAGGGCCGCGGGGCTCGGGATTTCCCTCCACCACGGTATTGTAGAGCAGGGGCGTGCCGAAGCGGAAGGTATAGGTGCGGCCCAGCGCGGCGCCGCGGCTCAGGAAGGCGTCCCCGTTCTGCTTCGGGAAGATGACGCCGCCGTTGACGAGGCCGATCGGCAGGATCGGGGCATGGGACTCCTCCATCGTCATCGCGACGCCGGGGCGGCTGCCGTAGATCGGGCCCTCGTAGCGCTCGCCGTTCTCGTCGTAGCGCACCGGATTGCGGGTTCCGCCCGGGAAGATGATGATCGAGCGGCCCAGGTCGCGGATGAAACGCCCGGCGTGGGTCATGACCTGCATGGCCGCGCGGCGGTCGCTGCGGTCGATGGCTAGATGGCCGTACTGGTCCATGGGGCCCAGCAGGGCCTTGATCAGGCCGAAGGCCGGCGGCTTGGGGAAGGGGTCGAAAAACTTGCGGTCGGCCATGAAAAAGGCGTTGAGTCCAAAGTCGTGCATCACGCCGGGGACGGTCATGAACTCGGCGCCGCTGTCATGGGTGGGTGCGATCACCGATTGGGTGTTGGCGACGTCGCGGAGGTTTTCGCTGTTTTCGATCCGGAGCCGCGTGTGGGTGCGGTCCAGCATGCGCCAGCCCCAGCCGCGCCCGTGCATGGTGAGGTAGAGATTGGGGCTGTCGTCGAATTCCTTGAGACGCTTCGCCACTCGGACGATGCCTCTGGTGTCGTCCAGGAGGAAGCGCCAGAGCGCGCCCCGGCTGAACTCCCGGCTGGCCTGCCAAGCGCGGGGCTGGACGAGGGTGGCGTCGCCGTCGCGCCGGAATTCGATGTCGGGGATGATCTCGCCGTTCCAGCGTCCGGGCGTCACGTTATAAATGTTGAGCGTCGTCTCGATGGCCCGGCGGTAGTCGGTCCAGACCGAATCGTAGCCGACGGCCTCGCTGACGTGGAGCTGGGAGTGCTCGGGGTTTTCGGGGTCCTTCCGCCGCTCGTTCCAGGTTTTGACGAAATCGTAATAGGCGTTTTGGATCGCGATCAGGTTTTCCCTAAGCCCGATGCCCTGGGCGCGCAGCTGGAAGTAGTGGTCGACTTGCTCGGCCAGCCGGTCGATGCCCGCGGTGTTGTCGCGGCCGGCGATCGCGGCGCCCGTGCGCTCGACGAAGGAGCGCTCGGTACGGTCCAATTCCTTTCCTTGGGCGAGCTTCGCCTCGATCCGGTCGAGCAGCTGCAGCCGGGCGCGGACGACGCGCTGCAGGCGCCGCACGCCCTTGGCCTCGGCGGCGGGAATGCCGCCGTTGCTTTGCTCTTGGGCGATGCGGAGGTCGAGCTCGGTGAGGCGGTTGCGCAGCAGGAGCCGTGTCTGCGCGTCGAGGGTGTTGTGGATCAATTCGAGGTCGCGCAGGGCCGCGGTGGCCTCCTCGCCCCGGCCGGGCTGCCCTTCGAAGGAGCGAAGGCGGGCCTCGACCTCCCGGCGCTCGACCTCGAGGGCGCGGATGCCCTCGGCCGAGGGAAATAATTCCTCGATGCCCGCGAAGCGCTGGGCGAGGGCCGTCTCGACCGAGAGGTCGACGGGACGCTCGAAGCGCGCGAAGGTCTCGGCGATCGAGGGCGCCTCGCGCTGGTATTCCGGCATCGTCCCCATGTTGAGCCAGAGGGTACGCAGCAGGTTGGCGCGGGTGCCGCCGTTTCTCGCCTCGGAGCCGGCCTCGTAGAGGGCCATAGTCGGCACGAATTGGGTGGCGGTCACCGTCGGGCCCCGGCGCAGGGGCAGCGGGCGGTCGGGTTTGGGCCAGAGCCGGTAGGCGTTGAGCGTGGAGGTCACCAGGAGATTTTGCGGCCTGGCGGTCAGCGCCATCGCCCGGTCGGCGATGTTGAAGCTGCGCCCGCCCTGCGGCGGATTAAGGATGGACGAGATCGGCGAGAAGGGGTCGAAGCCGTAGGGTCCCACGAGCGAGGCCACCGACATGGTGAGCTCGTCGTAGACCGCGGCGCTGCGGTGGCCCAGCCGGGCCCCGGGTATGTCGCCGAAGGCCATGGCGCGGGACAAGTTGGTGACGGAGCCGTCGTATTCCGGAGCCGAGTCGGCGACGGGTTCGGTGAGCATCTCGATGGCGCGCTCGATGACCGGGCCGATCATCTTGCCCAGGCCTTCCTTGGCGCCGATGCGCATCGCGTCGCGCGAGGTGCCGCGGCCCTGCAGCTGCGCCGCGCGGGCGACTGGCGTGCCGCCGTAGAGGAAATCAAGCCAGGAGTTGTGGTTGCCGGCCGCGACGACCGGCTCGGCCTCGACCAGACGGTCGACGCGGGGGTCCACGACCAGCCGCGAGCGGGTGGCCCGCGTGATGCCGCTGCCCCAGTTGAGGAAGTGGCGGTCCAAGACGGAGGAGCTCTCGTTGCGCTCCAGGCTGCTGAACAGGCCCATCGAGCGGAAGAAGGTGCGCCACAGCACCGGCCAGCCCGCGCCCAGCGATTCGGTCCAGCGGGTGCGCTTGGAGCTGTCAATCTTGTCGACGAAGGGCAGCATCAGGGGGCTGACCGCGCGGAACTCCGCCTCCGGGTGGTTCTCGGCGCGCAGTTCGGCGCGGACGAAGGCTCGGAATTCGGCGATCTTCTTCAGCGCGACCTCGAGGCTGCGGTTGGTCTCGCGGCTGTTGGCGCCGCGGGTGGAGGGGTCGGTGAATCGTTGGATCGCCTCGCTCGCGGCGTCCCTCAGCTCGCGGAACCGGGCCTCTTGGACCGGTGCGCGGAGGCGCTCGTACATGTGGGTGGCCTGCATCAGTTGCAGATTCAGATCTTCGATGTAGAGGCCGTTCGCCTCGCGGTCGTAGCGCTCCCAGAAGGCGTCGTTGGCCTTCTCGACCGCCGCGTAGCCCTCGCGCAGGCGCGAGGTGGTTTCGTGGGAGGCCCGGTAATAGTCGGTCT
>JADYZQ010000306.1 GCA_020853015.1 Deltaproteobacteria bacterium | reverse complement strand
GAGAACGGCGTCGCCTGCGAGGCCATCAACAAGGTGGGAGAGGGCTCGCCCCACGTCGTCGACCGGCTGAAGGCGGGGGAGGTCGCCCTGGTGATCAATACCCCCTTGGGGAAGAACTCCGCACAGGATAGCTATTCCATCCGGCGCACGGCCCTCGAGTACAGCATCCCGTATTTCACCACGACGGCCGCGGCCAACGCGGCGGTGAGCGGGATCGAGTCCATCACCAAGCGCGGCTTCAATGTCCAAAGCCTGCAGGTCTACCACGGCAAGGGGGCGGCGCCGACCGAGCGGGAAGAGAGCTGGAATTCCGCCTCGGTGGGCTGAGCCGGGCTCGGGCCGCGATTATTTCCTAGGCCCGTTACAGAATTTTGTGTAAATATCGGGGGCGTTATTCCGTCATCTGTTAAGGATTACGAGGGTTTATGCTCAGTCGCTCCGGTTTAGGCGGAACGGCCCCGTCGCTTCGACGGAAGCGTACAACCCTTTCGCGCTTCCGTGCGTCGCTAAAGCAGAGATAATTGTGGGACTTCTTTTTAAAAAGTACCTCTGGGTCGTCTACCTTTTCCTGATATTCGTGGGGACCTTCTTCCTGGCTAAGATGGCCTCCACCTTGATCGCCTCGAAGCTGCGCATCGAAAAAAACCTCGAGGTCTCCCGCGTCAACGTCGCCTCGGCCCCCGTCAAGCCCCGCGCCGGTTTCGAGGATTATAAGGTGATCCTCGATCGCAACATTTTCGACTCGCGGGAGCTGGCCCCCGAGGTCGCCGCCGCCACCCCGACGCCGACCGAGCTGGATCTCAACGCCCCCGCGACCAAGACCTCCCTCAACATCAAACTGATCAGCACTTTCTCGGTCGGCTCCGGGACCGACAAGCGCTCCACCGCGACCATCCAGGGCGGGCAGGGCGCGGCCACCGACACCTATACCGTCGAGGACGAGAAGCAATTCGCGCCGGGAGTCAAGATCACCAAGATCCTCCCCGACCGGATCGAGTTCATCAACGGTCCCCGTCTCGAATACGCCGAGATCGAGAAGTTCGGCACCGGGCTCACCACCACCAAGCCGGTTTCGGCCCTGGACAAGCCCGCGGGCGGCACCCCGCCCAGCGGGGCGGGGGTACAGCAGCTCGAGCAGGGGAAGTTCGTCGTCGATCGCGGCGAGCTGGAGGCCGCCCTGGCCAACCTGGACCAGCTCTTCACCCAGATCCGGGCCGTGCCCCAGTTTCAGGGGGGCAAATCCGCGGGGCTCAAGCTCCTCAGCATCAAAGGCGGCTCGATTTTTGCTAAGCTGGGCCTCAAACGCAACGACGTCCTCGAACGCATCAACGGCCAAGAAATGGACCTGAAGCGGGGCATGGAGATCTTCGGGCAATTGAAGGACTCCAACCGTATCTCCATCGACCTGGTCCGGGACGGCAAGAAGACCACCCTCGAGTACGATATTCAGTGAGCGCCATAATTTTGGCGATTCCCCCATAACCCAGCTAAGAGAATCATTTTTTCCTTTTATATTACCCCTTCATTTGCTACTTAAGGCCCAGACCCTGGGCCTATTTCCAGCCATTTTTATTCGAAAAGTTATTTCATCGGCTTAACAAAACCGGGCCTGTAATCTAAGGAGAACGGACGCGATGCGATCTCAATCCCGACTAGCTCAAATTTTACTTACGGGTTGCCTTACAGTGACGGCCGCCACGGTTTCCGGCCAAGTTCCTCCGCCGCCGCAGCCCGGCTCCAGCTACGAAGAGTTGAACGTCCCGAAGGCCGTTCCGGTCAAGCCGACCGCCGAGACGCGGGCGGCCGCCCCCGGCGCTACCCCGGTCCCCGGCGCCGACGAAGGGCTCTACCTCAACGCCGTCGACACGGACGTCCGCGAGATCATCAAGCAGATCGCGAAGGTCACCGGCAAAAACTTCCTCGTCGACCAAAGCGTCCGCGGGAAGGTCACGATCATTTCCGAAAAGAAGATGACCATCGAGGAGGCCTACCAGGCCTTCCTCTCGGCCCTCGAGGTCCTGGGCTTCACCGTCGTCAACGCCCCGGGCGACCTGGTCAAGGTCATTCCGATGAAAGAAGCCCTGCAAAACCCGTTGCCCATCTATAAAGACGACAGCCCGGTGACCGACGCCTTCATCACCCGGCTCATCCAAATGCGGAACATCTCGGCCCTCGAGATGTCCAACGCCGTAAAGACCCTGGTCTCCAAAGAAGGCAATCTCTTCGCCTATCCGGCCACCAACACCCTGATCGTCACCGACACCGGCAGCAACATCGACCGGCTGCTCAAGATCATGAGGGAGCTCGATCAAGAAGGTCCCTCCGAGACCATCGACATCATTCCGCTGCGCTTCGCCGGCGCCAAGGACGTGGCCAATAAGATCAACGAGCTCTACGCGGACGACCTGAAGGGCAAGGCGCCCACCGCCGCGGCCGCCCGCCGGCCCGCCGCGAGAGGGCCCGAGCTCGAGGAAACCCCTTACATCTCCAAAATCATCCCCGACGATCGGACCAATTCCGTCATCGTCCTGGCCAGCAAACGCGCCCTGACCAAGGTTCGCGAGCTGGTCGCCCGGCTCGACCGCAAGCTCGAGGCCGGCACCGAGGGCAAGATCCACGTCCACTACCTCAAGCACGCTAATGCCAAGGACCTGGCCCAGGTGCTGAGCACGCTGACCGCCAGCTCGGTCACCGCCAGCAGGGTCGGCGCCGCCGGCACGCCTCCGGGAGGCGCCACGCCGGGCCGACAGGCGACCGCCACCGAGGTCACCGCCGAGTTCGAAGGCGGCGTCAAGATCGCGCCCGACGAAAACACCAATGCCTTGATCATCACCGCCACCGCCAAGGATTACAACACGCTGGCCAAAGAGGTCATCGACAAGCTCGACATCCCCCGCAAGCAGGTCTACGTCGAGGTCGTCATCATGGAGTTGACCATCGACAAAAACCGCACCTTGGGCGTCAGCGGCCAGGGCGGCGGCCAGTTCAACCTGGGCGGCAACCCGACCCTCGGCTTCGGGTCGTCCTTGGGCGGCACGGCGGCGGGCCTTTCGGCCGCGGCCTTAAGCGGCCTCGCGGCCGGCGTCGTCAGCCAGACGACCCAGACCATCCCGGTGACCAACGCCGACGGCACGGTCACCAACCTCGAGATCCCGACCTTCGGCGTCATCCTCAACGCCCTGCAGACCGACACCGACGTCAACGTGCTTTCCACGCCCAACTTGCTGACCCTCGACAACGAAGAGGCCGAGATCGTCGTCGGCGCCACCCAGCCTTTCCCCTCGGGAACGACCCTGACCCCGGGCGGCAACACCACCTTCAACGTCACCCGCGAGGACGTCGGTATCAAGCTGAAGATGACCCCGCAGATCAACGAGGGCGATGTCGTCAAGATCAAGCTCAAGCAGGAGATCAGCTCGGTCGTCCCCGGCGCCTCCGAGACCGTCCTGACCTCCCTCGGCCCCACGACGACCAAGCGCTCCGTCGAGACCGTGGTCGCGGCCAAGGACCAGCAGACCATCGTCATCGGCGGCCTGATCGACGACAAGGTGACCATCACCACGGCCAAGGTCCCCTTCCTGGGCGACATCCCGATCTTTGGCAATCTCTTCAAGAACAAGAAGACCACCAAGGCCAAGACCAATATCCTGGTCTTCCTGCGGCCCTTCATTATCCGCGATTCGAAGGATTTCTTGAAAATCCTCCAAAAGAAGGTCGAAGAGCGGAACATGTTCGTCTCCCAGAATTACGGGAAGGGCCAGCAAAAGGTCATCCGCCAGTCGATCCGCAACCACGCCGCGGACCTGCTGGAATTCCGCAGGGATATCCAGCGGGTGGATTGGGAGTTCCAAAACGACACCGGCACGCGGGTGGTCCCGATCGACACGAATCCGGCCTCCTCCGGCTCGCGAGGTTCCAGCGACTCTTCGCGCCTGACCGATCACGACCAGCAATTAATCCAAGCGGCGCAGACCGACGATGCCCGATAGGGCGTTGCAAGGCTATAGGCCTTGCCTTGGCGGGCGCGCGTCGTGCTAAGATATCCCCACCAAAACGAACGGGGTAACGGGTATGCTCGATAAAAGCTTGGGAAACATCCTTCTCGAAAACACGGCCTTGACCGAGGCCCAGCTCGAAGAGGGGCTCTTGG
>JADYZQ010000305.1 GCA_020853015.1 Deltaproteobacteria bacterium | reverse complement strand
CCGGCATCGCCTGGCTGCGGCGCCTGCGCGAGCACTACCCCTCGATCGTCTGGCTCAACCCCGAGCCGCGCGAGTACTGGGACGGACACCCGACCATCCACGCGGTCTCCCAGCTGATCCGCATGTTCCCCTTGAGCGTCGAGGGCCTGACCGAGGCCGTCGACAACCTGCGCAAGGCCGCGGTCCCGCCGCCGGAGGCCCTCCAAAATAAAAATTTCCCCTTCCACCCCCCGGTGCTATAATCGCGCGAAAATCCCGAAAAATCCCGGAGGTGACTATGAGCGCATCCAAAGACCCCTTCGCCAAGCACACGGCCGAATTCCGCGAGAAGGCCGCGACCCTCGGCCACGACGTCCAAGAGCTGGGCAAGACCACCCGCGACTTGGCCCACGACACCGTCGGCATGATCCGAGAAAACGCCAGCGAGTATTACCAGCAGGGCCTAAAGAAGGCGCAAAGCCTGGAAAAAGACTTGGAGACCAAGATCAAGGAAAATCCCCTGCAGGCCCTGCTCATCGCGGCGGGCGTCGGCTTCGTCCTGGGCGCCCTCTGGAAGCGGCGATGACCGATCCCCTGGGACCCGAGACCGCCGCCGCGGCGGAGGACAAAGAGACCTTCGAGGCGATGGAACAGCTGCCGCGGCAGCTGCAAGAGATCTGGGAACACCTGGGCTCCTACCTGGGCGCCAAGTGGGCCCAAAGCAGGGGCGATCTGCGCAACGGCCTCTTGGCCTTCGCCCTCTGGGCCCTGCTCATTCTTTTGTTCAGCGGCGTCTTCCTGATCGCCATCGCCTTCGTCTTTTACGGCAGCGCCCTGGCCCTCGCCCAGCTCCTCGGCGGCCGACCTTGGGCGGGCTTCCTTGTCTCGGGCGGCGTCCTGTTGGCCGTCGGAGCCCTTTACATCCGTTGGAAGCTGAGTTCCCTGCGCCGGGCCGCCTTAGAGAAAAAAATTAAGGATTATGAGCAAAAGCTCGAACGACAAAAGGAAAAATACGGAGTCAACGCCCTGGAACGGGCCGCGACCGCGGACTGAGCGCGAGCTGCTCGAGCTGGAGGCCGCGACCGCCAAGGCCGCCCTGACTCAAGCCGCGAAGGGCGCGGCGCGCAATCTCTTTCGCATGGCGGATCCGCGCGCGTGGACGGAGGATTATCCTTGGAAGAGCACCGGGATCGCCGCCGTCGCCGGCTTCTTTGTGGCCGCCCGCGGCGGAGGCCCGCCCGCCGCCAAGCGCGACGCCGAACCCGCTTCCGAAACGCGCGAGGCCTCCGGTGCCTCTCCCTGGGAGCTGGTGACCTCGCTACTGCTCAGCAGCGGAACCGACGCCCTTAAGGGCGTCCTCACCCCGTGGCTCGCGCAGAAGATCCAACAAACCTTGGAAAAACGGGGGAACGACGCATCGCCGCCGCCCTCCGAGCCGAACCCAACCGCCGAAACCGTTTAAAATTTGGATCCGCGCCGGCCTTCCATCTTGGCAAGGATCCGCTCCGCCACGCCCTCCTCCACGACCACGAAGCGACGCTCTTCGGGCTCGTAGGCCAAAACCTCCGCCCGCGCGATGTCGAACCACCAGCCGTGAATCATCAGCTCGCCGGCCGCCAGGCGCTCCTTCACGAAGGGATAGGAGGCGACGTGCTCGATTTGAACCAGGACGTTGAGCTGGGAGAGCCGGTTGACCGGGCTGAGCGCGGAATCGTTGGGGGCCTGGGCAACCCGCTTGAGGGTGGCCTCGCCGTGGCGCAACCAATCCTGCAGATGGGGCTCCCCTCCCGGTAGGCCTTCCAGCAGGGCCCGCATCGCGCCGCACTCGGAGTGGCCGCAAATGACGACGTCCTTCACGCCCAAGTTCTTCACCGAGAACTCGAGGGCCGCGGCGGCGGAACCGCGCGGTTCCTCGGGCCTGTCCGGGAGACAGGCCGGGACGAGATTTCCGACGTTGCGCAGGACGAAGAGATCGCCCGGATTGGTCGAGGCGAAGAGGTTGGGGACGACGCGGCTGTCCGAGCAAGCGACGAAGAAGGAGTCCGGCTTTTGCTCGAGGGCCAACTTGGCGAAGACCTCGCGCTGGGCGGGTTGCAGGTTCTTGCGGAATTCGACGATGCCTTGCAGCAGTTTTCTCATGGATTCGACCTCGCTTTTCGCTAGGCGCTAGCCGCCTCCGCCGGAAAGATCAAGCGTTCCATGAAGTAGCCCAGGCAGTCCTGCCGGATGACCTCGCGATTCAAGGTGAACATCGAGGGCATGAGCGGGAGCTTCGTCCGGATCTCGCCGGCCCGGTAGTCCAGGTAACGCTCGCCGACGTCGCGGCCCGCCTCGTCCGAAACGACCAGCCGTCCCCCGCCCTCCGCGGCCAGCCAGCCCAGGAGCGTCCCCGCCGGCAGCTCCGTGAAATTCATGTGGTCGAGGTTTTCCCGCAGCCGGATCTGCGCGGCCTCGGCGCCGAATCCGAAGCTTAAATAGTCGGGCACCTTGACCACGGCGACCGTGTGATAGAGGTCGAGGTCGCGCTCCGGGACCGGATGGCCGGGGATCTCGGCCAGGTGCAGGCAGGCGTCGAGGTAATCCCGGGCGT
>JADYZQ010000304.1 GCA_020853015.1 Deltaproteobacteria bacterium | reverse complement strand
TCGGCTTCCAGCTGCCGCGCAAGCAACTCGAGGGCATCCCCGCCTTCGAGGAGACCCCCGCGATCCCGGTCACGCCCTTCGGACGGATCGGCACGCGCGGCAAGCGGGTGCGGCTGCGCTGACCGGACGTTCTTCGAAAATCAGGATTGGGATTAGGCGTTGAAGGCGGGTACCCGCTGGGCGCCCTGCAGCTTCGCGACGTAGTTGCGGGCCTGGTTCCAGAGCTGGCCGCGGGTGAACTCGACGATCTTGCCCAAGTCTTCCGAGCGGGCGAAGGGGTCGGAGAGAAAGCAGCGCTCGATGTTCGACATGATCTTTTCCGCCAACTGAATCTCCTTCACGGCCTGCCGGGGCTCTTGGCTGGACAGGGTCCGCTTCAGCTGGATCACCACGCCTTGGTAAAGCTCTTGAATCGTCGGGTCCTGGCTGAATTGGGGTTCCATAGCGCCTCTCCTTCAAATGGAGATTATTGCAACGGCGGTGCCAGCTCTATTCATCAATCAACACATTGAAATTATTTAATAATTTTTAATTCATTTATATTTTATACATTTATTTTATAAATTTTATTCAAAATATTATTCTATTTTTTTTAAATATGGACTCCCTCCTCCAAGCCTGCGCCGAGACCTCCGCCTACCTGGCCCGCGATCCGAGCCCGGGACCGGTCCATGTCCGGCTGCAACAGGACCCTCGGCTGCGCGAGCTCGCCCGCGCCGTCGCTGCAGGCCTGCACCGCGGCTTCGAGGTGCATGTCCCGGCCTCCCCGCCGGCCCGGCCCAAAGCGCCGCGGACTTGGAAGGCCGTCACCTGGAACATCGAGCGCGGCAAGCAGCTCGCGGCCCTGCGGCGCAGCCTGAGCGAGGACCCGCGCCTCAACGACGCCGATTTCTATTTCCTCACCGAGGTGGATTGGGGGATGGCGCGCTCCGAAAACCGCAACGTCGCGGCCGAACTGGCCGAGTCCCTCGGCCTCCATGCCTACTTTGCTCCGTCTTACTTCAACTTCACCCTGGGCCACGGCTCCGAGCGCCACCAGGAGGGCCAGAACGCCCTGGGGCTGCACGGCAAGGCCATCCTCTCGCGCTACCGCCTCGAAAACCTCCGCGTGGTCCGCATGGACAACGCCATCGACAAGCTCAAGTCCAAGGAGGCTCGGCTGGGCGAGAAACGCGCCCTACTGGCCGATCTCACGCTCGGCGGCGAGAGCTTGACGCTGGCCTGCACGCACCTGGACGCCTTCTCCTCGCCGCGGGCCCGGGCCGCGCAGCTGGGCCGCGCGATCGCGGCCCTCGAAGAACGGTCCCGCGCCCTGGTCGCCGGCGACTGGAACACCAACACGCTCGACACCACGCACGGCCCGGCGGTCTTCTGGAGCGTGCTCCGGCAGGTCTTGGTGACGGGGCCTCAAGCGATGATCCGAAGGCACTACCCCGGGCCCGAGCATAAGTTCGACCGCCCCCTCTTCCGCATGCTCGAGAGCCGCGGCTTCGACTTCCGCGACTGCAACGAGCCGGGGGCGGGCACCTACGACCTGGTCTCCGACGACCGCGACCTGGGCCACATGGCCCGCGACCAATTCCCCGACTGGATCGTCCGCTGGATCAACCGGCAGATCCAAAAGGGCGGCGGAAAAATCAGCCTAAAGCTGGACTGGTTCGCGGCGCGGGGCCTGCGCAGCATCGACAAGGGGGTGATCCCGCTTAGGCCCGGAATCGACTACTCCCCCGGTAAAAGGCCCAGCGATCACCACCCCGCGGTATTGCATTTCGAATTCTAAGAACCGAACGGGCGAAAGTTGGCGGATAAGCTCCGCAGCCCCCTCAAGCCGAGTCGCCATGCCAGAAGGGTCAGAAGCGTCTCAGCGGCATCCTCCCGCCGGATTTGGAGGCTTCCCGTTCTCCACCGACGCAACAAAGCATCGGATCCCATGGCCGCTCCGGCTCCTAGAAACCAGATTCCGCCCTCTCGAATCGCCCCGACGGAGAATGATCGGCCGGCCTCCCCTTGGACCCGCCGACTCAACCAACGACCCCACCGCTGCGCCAGGGGCGCCATCGTCCCGAATGTCACCGCCCCCCATAAGGCTTGGCGGCCGAAATCTCCGACCAAGGAATGAGGAAGGCCCTCGGCGTCTCGCTCGCGGCCGCGCACTATGCTGTTTCCCAATGCCATGCCCAGGCCCGAGCCCAAGCCTCTCATCGTTTGCCCCCACCCCCTCAATCTTCCCTCTTTGACCAAGGCTCGAAGGGCCGGTCTGCCCAGAGCCTGCATGGCCTCCACGCGGCGAAACATGGCGTAGGCAGCCAACTCCCCGGCCAAGGCTCCGGACAACATTCCGGTCAAGCTTGATATCGATGTCAGGTGTTTTAGGGCTCGCCTCAGGCCGAACTCAAGGCCCTCCATATGTTCGGCCATGTTCACGAATGGGACCCGGCTTCCCTCCCTCAGCCGCACCCCGGGCACAAGTTCGCGTTCTTGGGCCAAGTGATGGGCGAAAAGAAGACGCGCAGCCGCCTGGAGATCCGTCTCCTCCGAACCGAAGCGAGAGAGGGCCTCGCGAAATTCATCGGCAAAGCGGGAGAGGCCCGTCTCGGCTCCCGCGCCATCCTCTAGGACCCGCTGAACCGAACCAAGGCTTTCTTCCGGATGCTCCGCCGCATAGACCTGAAGCTTTTGGAAAGTTCTGTAAGAGTCGCGGAAAAGCCGGATCGCGATGGCGCGCAGTCGACCCAAATCCCGAGTGTGGACGTGTCCCAAAGCGGCCGTCAATTCCCGTCTGTGATAGAGTAGCCCCGCCAAATGATCGATCGGGTTGGCCGATTTGTTGGCGTCCAACAGCGACCGGACAGCGGGGAAGGAATAAAAGCCAAGGCTGCCATGGCGACCTTCGCCGAGGTCGGCCAAATCGCTCAAGGCGTCTCTCGCCTCTTCCAACAAAGCACCGACGCCCCTGCCGCCTCCGACGGCCTCCGCCGCGCGAGCCATGCCGGATCGCTCGGCCAGCAAGGCGCTCAAGGCTTCCGACAACCCCCTTCCTTTGGAGACATCCAATAATTCTTCCAGAATAGCGGTCAACGGATATCCCGCGCGTAGGGCGGACATGGCGCACAATACCGTCGCCAAGACGCCGTTCCGCCTTTGGGAAACGGCGGGATCGCGCTCATGAAACCGATCGTTCACGATACCGGCGATTCCCAGCAATTCCGCGGTCCATAAATTCACCGCATCCACCCCCTGCTCCGCGGAGGAGGGGACATCCAGACGGCGCTCCAGTTCGGCCAAGCCGGCTTCTGCCATAAACTCACGAGCGGCGCGATGATAGAAGCGAAGGCTCTCCGGATCGCCCTCGTCCTCGGACGGAGGCGGGTTCTCGCGGTAATGACGTAGCAATTCCTGCAACTCAAGCCTGGCGGACTCCCTATTCCCGCTCAATAGGGAGCGGTACATTTCGACTTGAAGGGAGATCCCCGCGAAACGCCGATCTTCGGGGTTATCTTCGCCAATACGGCGTAACTGGGCACGCATCCGGCCGTATAAAGAAAGAAGAGAAAGACGCAAATCGGCCTGGGCCTCCGAAAACCCCGCGCCCTGGGGAGCCTTTTCGGCGACCCCGGCCACCAGCAATCGGAGCTCGCGCGCGGCGGCGAAGAGGTATGTCAGGCGTTGCTCGCTAGAATAATTTTCGGACTGGATATGTTCGACGTATTCTTCGACAAGGTTTGGATACCGGCGAAGCCCCGTCAAAGCAGAACTGACACTCGCGTTGGGCAGGGCCAATCCGCGCAAGACCCCGGTGACGGGCGACCTGGCAAGGGATCGCAGAATGATCGCCGAGCTCTCCCTCATGGCCTCGAGGAATCGAATTCGATTTCCCGCCCTGGCCTCAGCGAGCAGACTTTGTAAACGATCGGGCGAATCTCCGTGCCCGGAGATCAAAGCGGGATTCCGCCGAAAGTCGCCCAGCGACATCAGGCGGCGCTCGGCTTCCAAAGCCCTATCGATTCTGGATTCCGCCCCCTCTTCGTGGGACAACTCTCGGCCAATGGCCATGATACCCGACGATTCGTGTAAAGCTTGACGCCAGAAAACGCTTTCGCGACCGAGAACAAATTGTCGGTTGATCGGAGGAACCACGAAACTCCCATCTCATGCCCCCGATGGAAAACGCGTATAAACCTCTCATTCCTCGTAAATATCCCTGTAAAGTTGCGTAAATCCGGGGCCCCAGGCTTTTGTTTCGCATTTCAATAAAAATTGTTTATCCTTTCCCCCGATCCATCACAAAACCAGGGAGGGCCTATGAATCTCGATCCCCAAAAACTGGAAGCCTTTATGAATCGCGCCGTCGGCGAGATCGGCGCCGCAGCCAGCGCCGTGATGGCCCTGATCGGCGACCGGCTGGGCCTCTACAAGGCCTTGGCGGAAGGCCCGGCGACGCCGGGGGAGTTGGCGCAGCGCACCGGCACCGCGGAGCGCTACGTCCGCGAGTGGCTGAGCAACCAGGCCGCGGGCGGCTTCGTCGCCTACGACGCCGCGAGCGGGAAATTCTCCCTCGAGCCCGAGCAGGTCGCGACGCTGGCGCAGGAGGACAGCCCTTTCTTCCTGCCCGGGGCCTTCCAGACCATCGCCTCGATGTTTCTCGACCACGAAAAGATCGTCGAGCGCTTCAAGTCGGGCGAGGGCCTGGACTGGGGCGGCCACCACCACCTGCTCTTCACCGGCACCGAGCGTTTCTTCCGGCCCAACTACATCGGCAATTTAATTCAATCCTGGATCCCGGCCCTCGACGGCGTCGAGGCCAAGCTGAAGGCAGGAGCCATAGTCGCCGACGTCGGCTGCGGCCTGGGGGCCTCGACGATCCTCATGGCCCAGGCCTACCCGAAATCGAAATTCCTCGGCTTCGATTTTCACGCGGCCTCCATTGAAGAGGCGCGGCACCGCGCCAAACAGGCGGGCGTCGCCGAGCGCGTCGACTTCGAGGTCGCCGAATCCACGAACTACCCCGGCAACGACTACGACCTGGTCGCGCACTTCGACTGCCTGCACGACATGGGCGACCCCGTGGCGGTGGCGCGGCACGTCAAGCAGAGCCTCAAGCCCGACGGAACCTGGATGATCGTCGAGCCCCGCGCCGGCGACAAGCTGGAGGACAACCTCAACCCGGTGGGCCGGGTCTTCTATGCCGCCTCCACCTGCGTCTGCGTCCCGGCCTCGCTGGCGCAGGACGGCCCCGCCTTGGGCGCGCAGGCGGGCGAAAAACGGCTGCGGGGAATTTTGGAAAAGGGCGGCTTCGCCAAGATCCGGCGCGCCGCCGAGACGCCCTTCAACATGGTGTTGGAGGCCCGCTAAACCGCCGGACACGATCGGAACGAAACGCCCCATCCCGAAAGGAATTCCCATGGCGCAACAACGCATCGCCAGCCTGACCATACTAATTCTAATAATGTTCGCCGCCCTACCCGACGCCCATGGACAGCCGGCAACGAGGGACGCCGAAATAAGCCTAGCCACCCTCAAGCAGGGCAACGAGCGTTTCGCGGCGGGGCGCCTCGAGCACCCGCGCCAGGGGCCGCAGCGCCGCGCCGAGGTGGCGCCGAAGCAGTATCCCATGGCCTCAATCCTGGGCTGCTCCGACTCGCGGGTCCCCCCGGAGCTGCTCTTCGACCAGGGTCTGGGCGATCTCTTCGTGGTGCGCGCGGCCGGCAACGTCGCCGACCCGGTGGCGATCGGCAGCCTGGAGTTTTCCACCGCCGTACTGGGCTCGCCGCTGATCGTGGTGCTGGGCCACGAGAGCTGCGGGGCGATCGACGCCACCCTGAAGGGCGCCCCCGTACCGGGCGACATCCAAAAGGTGGTCGACGCGGTCCAGCGAGGCTTGGAGGGAGACAGCTGCAAGCCCTCGCCGCAGCTCCTCGACTGCTCGATTCGGGCGAACGTGGACTACATCGTGCGAAAGCTAAGCGCGCAGGGCGCGGTGCTTCCGGAGCTGGTGAAACAGGGAAAGTTGAAGGTCGTCGGCGGGATCGTCGACCTCGACACCGGCAAGATAGCCTGGAGGCCTTAAAGCGGGCTCAACCCCAGGTTTTGGCGAATTCTTTCTCGTCGAAGCCCACGGTGACGCGCTTGCCGTCGCTGAGGATGGGGCGCTTGATCAGACGGCCTTCCTTGGCAAGCATCTCGAGGATCTTCTCGGGCGGGAGGC
>JADYZQ010000303.1 GCA_020853015.1 Deltaproteobacteria bacterium | reverse complement strand
GTGCCGCGAGACATGCCTCACCTCCGGCGCGAGGGCGCCGCCCTCACGCGATTTTAGCGAGAAAAGCTTGGGGATCCAGCCCCTGAAAATCCTGGATGTATTGCTTGGCCCCGGGCAAGGCCGAGGGTGCGAAGGAGGTCGTGACCGCCACCGAGGGCATGCCCGCCGCGGTCGCGGCCTCGATGCCCCAGATGGAATCCTCGAAGACCAGGCATTCCGCGGGCAACAGCAGGTCGGCGCTGGCGACGTAATCGCGGTTGAGCAGCTGCATGCCCTTGTCGTAGCCCTCGGGGTCGGGCTTGCCATGCTCGATGTCCTCGGCCGCCACGATGGCGCTGAAGGCGTCGCGCACCTGGCCGCGCGTCAGCATCATCTCGATCTCGCGCCGCAGGGCGCCCGAGACGACGGCCAGGTAATATTTGGGCGCCAGGGCCCGGATGAAATCCAGCACGCCGGGGACGAAGGGGGTGTTGGTCGCCATCTCCTCGTCGTAGTACTTCGACTTGCGCGCGATCATTTCCTGAATTTTGGCCTCGGCCTTGGGCTTTCCGGCGTCCCTCGCGGCCGCGGCGAAGCAGTCGAAGTCGTCCATCCCCAGATATTTGGAATAATAATCCTGCTTGGCCAGGTCGACCCCCTCCTCTTTCAGCACTTTTTGGAAGAGGCGAAGGTGCACGGGCTCGTCGTCGACGATGACCCCGTTGAAATCGAAGAGGACGGCGCGGATCATAGGGGGCCCTTGGGTAGCGTCGCCAAGGCCTCGCGGGGGATGTTGCCGTCCGGCACCTCGGCCATGAATTTCTCCACGCTGCGAACGACAAGCTCTTGGCATTGGGCGTTCGCCTCGCCGATGCGGGCGGGAGCGGTCAGGGGCTTGAGCCCCATCGAGCGGCGGTACTTGTTGTTGACCTCCACCTGGAAATAGACCTTGTCGCCCGCCTCGCTCCACCAGGGCCTGTGCAGGTTGAGGTACTTGCTCTTCGCGCTGCGATAGTCGAGGCCGCAGCGCTCGCGCTTGGCGAGGTCGTAGACCTGGAGATAGCGGCGTCCGACCGAATCCTCTTCCTCGAAGACCACGCGGCGGCCGTCCGCGGCCCAGACCGGCGCCAGGGCCTGCGCGTCGAAGCTGAGCGCCACCTGGTGCAGCTCTTTTTTTCCGAGGTCGTAGACCCCGCTCCAATCGCTCAGGCTGCCGTCGACGCTGAAGGCCAGGTGGGAACCGTCGGGGCTTAAGGAAATATAGGAAAATCGCTGCTCGCCGAAGGCGACGTTGGGATGCGCCTCGCTGTGGGTCGGCAGGTCGGAGGCCCGCAGGAGAACCTCGGAGGCGAAGGGGATCACCGTCCTGCGGATCACGGCGGGATCGCTGGGGTCGATGAAGACGGCGTCGTCGGCCCCTTGAAGCGGCGCCGAACGCGCGAGTCCGGCCACGAGCAGGGTCCCGAGAAAGAAAAATTTGCGGCCGAACTTCATCCCACCACCAGGCATTGGTAACAAGGGAAACCGATCCGGGGATGCCGGACCGGCGGGAAAATAATGTGGAGCGGAGGAGGATCGAACTCCCGACCTACGCATTGCGAACGCGTCGCTCTCCCAGCTGAGCTACCGCCCCTTCATAAATTCATACGCCCCCAGGAGGAATCGAACCTCCGCACATGGCTTCGGAGGCCAATGCTCTATCCACTGAGCTATGGGGGCCGAAGAAAACGGGATTCCTCCGTAGCGGACTTAGTAAATACAAACCCTCAAAAACACAACACCCTTTTATTCTTTGGATACCAGCGGCGGGGCCACCAGCCCCATCTGCGGTTCCATGAACTCGACCGGCTGGGTCTTGACCTGGACGTTGCCGTGCACCCGGACCTGACAGGCCAAGCGAAGGTAGGGATTGGTGTAATCCTTGAGCTGCTGCTCTTCCATGGCGGTACGGGGATTCAGGTCGACGGGATTCTTGGCGTAAACCTCGACCAGGCAGGTGCCGCAAAGCCCCTGCCCCCGGCAATTGATCAGCTTGTTGATGCCCCGGTAGAGGGAAACGCCGTTGGCCTGGGCCAACTTCCGCAAGTTCTGCCCGGCATTCACGTTGAGGGTCTTTCCCTCCCGCTCAAAGTAGACCAGCGCCATCGTATCTCCTTGAAAAGGACTGCGAAAAAAGCCGCCCTCCTATAAAGTTAGCACCCGACTTAGTCAATGAAGAAGCGAGGGAAGCCCTAGACCTCGTCCAAGCGAAAGAGCTTGCGCACCAGGGCCGAATAATCCGGCTGGTCCGCCTCGGCCCCCCGCTCTTTCAGGGCGACCATGGGATCGTGGAGGATCTTGTTGACGATGGCGTAGGCCATGGCCTCCACCGCCTCGCGGCCGGCGTCGTCCAGCTGGGGCATCCGCTGGAAGGTCTTGTCCAGCTCGCGGCGGCAGATCGCGTCGAACTTCTTGGAAAGCGACGAGAGGGTCGGCACCACCGCCAGCCCGCGTAGGATTTTCGCGAAGTCCTCGACCTCGGCCTCCAGCAGGTACTCGGCCCGTTCGGCCTCTTTCACCCGCTCGTTCTTGTTGGCCTCGACCACCTGTCCCAGATCGTCGATGTCGTAGAGGTAAATGTTGTGGATGTGGTTGACCTCGGGCGAGACGTTGCGGGGGACGGCGATGTCGATGAAGAACATCGGGCGGTTCTTCCGCTGCTTGATCGCCTCCTGCACCTTGGCCGGAACGACGATGTAGTCCTCGGCGGAGGTCGAGGTGACGACGATATCCGCGTCGGCCAGCCACTTGTCGAACTTGTCGAAGGGGATGGTCTCGCCGCCGACCTTGCGGGCGACCTCTTCCGCCCGCTCGGGCGTGCGGTTGGCCAGATACAAGGTCTCGATGCCGGCCCCCTTCAAGTGGCGGATGGCGAGCAGGCTCATCTTGCCCGCGCCGAGGATCAGGGCCTTCTTGCCGGCCAGGTCGCCGAAGATCTGCTTGGCCAGGACCACCGCCGCGTAGCTCACCGAGACCGGGTGCGAGCCGATCGAGGTCTCGGAGCGCAGCTTCTTGGCGACGAAGAAGGCGCGGTGGAAGAACTTGTTGAGCAGGGTCCCCGTCGTGCCCGCCTCGCCGGCCGCCCGATAGGCGTCTTTCATCTGCCCCAGGATCTGCGGCTCGCCGACGATCATCGAGTCCAGGCTGGCGCTGACCCGGAAGCCGTGCCGGATCGCCTGCTCGCCCTCGAAAAAGTAAGTGTGCTGCTCGAAGGTTTTTTCGGGAACACCTTGGAATTCGGAGATAAAACGCGAGAGCTGCTGCCGGGCCTGCTGGGGGTGTTTGGAGGCCCCGTAGACCTCGACGCGGTTGCAGGTGAAGACGGCCAAGGCCTCCTCGACATGGGGTAAGGCGGCGGCCTTGGTCAAAAATTCGCCCACCCTGGCCTCGGAGATCGCGAAGCGTTCGCGGATCCCGATGGGCGCCGACTTGTGGTTCAGACCTAGGACGAAGAGATGCATCAGTTATGCCTTACACCCAAGAAGGTGAAAACTATCACAACAAATCCGAGCAGGGATAGCAAGATCCCCCGCCGCCCCCGCCAGCCGGCGGCGATCCGGGCCTGCAAAAAAAGGGCGTAGATCAGCCAGGCTATGATCGACCAAAGCTGGCGGG
>JADYZQ010000302.1 GCA_020853015.1 Deltaproteobacteria bacterium | reverse complement strand
CCGACGACCTCGACCTGATCAACACCTACGCCTTCGAGCCGCCGCTGGCGCCGGGCGTGGCGGCGGCGCTGGAGGGCGTCGAGATCTCCTTCGACCGCATCCTCGAGTCCTTCCGCCGCCTCGAGCTGTTGCACAAGACGGTCCTGGTCGAGGGCGCGGGCGGGCTGCGCGTCCCGCTGGGGCCGGGGCGCTGCGTGAGCGACCTGATCGCGGCCCTCGAGATACCGGTATTGGTGGTGGCACGGATGGGCCTGGGCACGATCAACCACACGCTCCTGACACTGGAGGCCCTGGAGCGCCGCGGGCTCCCCGTCGCGGGGATCGTCTTCAACTGCGACCGGAAGGAGTCGGACCCCTCGGCCAAGCACAACCTGAAGACCCTGGCGGAGTGGACCTCGGTGCCGGTCTGGGGCGTGATCGCCCACCTGGACCGGCCGCGCGACCGCCGGGAGATCCTCGGAAAGATCAAGGTCGGGATCGGCGCGGCGGTGGAGAGGTATTTCGGCATCTCCTGAGTCCGAAACCTCCGGGGCTTTTGGACGAAGATTGAAAAAATACGCTATGACGAAAACCGAAACCAACTCTTCCGTCTGGATCGGCGGGCCTAAGACCGACCTGATCTTCTTCTGCTTCGGCTGGGTGCCGGTCTTCCTCGCCTTCGTCCTGACGCTCGAACTCGGCCGCAAGCCCGAGCTTTGGCCCCTGCTGATCGCCTTCGTCCTGATGATCAGCTTCATTCACCGCCACCTGACCTTCCCGCTGGTCTACGCCGACCCCGACCAGCTCGCCGCGCGCAAGAAGGCCTATGTCCTCTTTCCCTTCCTCTTCTTCCTGCTGACCCTGGCGGGCATCCTCTACGTCGAGCCGGGCTTGGGACCCAAGGCGCGGCCGGTGCGGCCCTTGCTGGCGGTCTTGGTCTTCCTCTCGGTGGTCTGGAACATCTACCACACGCTGATGCAGAAGATGGGCATCCTGCGCGTCTACTCGCGCAAGGCCGGCTATGGCCGGCCCTGGGTCGACAAGGCGATGATTTGGGTCTGGTTTGTATTTTTGCTCCTGCAGCTGGCCGCGAGCCCCAAGTTGCAGCAGGAGGTGGTGCGCTTGAGCGCCGCCGGCAGGCTGCTCAACCGCGTCTTCGAGCCGCTGCTGCCCGTGATGCCTTATTTGGCGGGCGCGGCCCTGGCCGCCGGCCTAGTCGTCACCGGCTTTTACCTGAAGCAGGAGTTCTCCCACCGCGGACGCTTCCACTGGCCGAAGAACCTCTTCGTGCTGAGCGTCCTGCTGCTCTACGCGACGCTGGGCTACGATTTCGTCGCCGGCTACGCGGCCTTCGGCTTCTCCCACGCCATTGAATACATTGCCTTCGTCAACGTCTTTTCCCGGCGCAAGTACCTCGCGCGGCCCGCCCAGTCCTCGCCGCTGGCGGCCTGGATTCGCCGCCAGGGCTTGAGCTTCGGCGTCTTCGCCGCGGGGATGGTGACGATCTTCCTGCTCTGGCGCCATTGGTCCTGGACCACGCTGGGCTGGTACATCCTGGCGAGCAGCTTTCTGCACTTCCTCTACGACGGTTGGATCTGGAAGGTTCGCGACCCGAAGGTGGCCCAGCCGCTCGGCATCCGTCCTCAGGAGGCCTGAGAAATTTTTCGCTTCAAAAATAGAAAGAGGGAACCCCTCGCGGGATTCCCCCTTTCCTCTTCCAGGTCCAAAACTTATTGCAGCGAGGCCAGGTCGGTGACCGCCGTGATCTCCTCTTCCTCCTCGACAGCTTCTGGTGCCCGGCCCGCGAAACCCAATTCGCGCTCGAAGACCCGCGCGATGCCGTCCGAACACGACAGGATCTTGTCGCCGCGGTCCACCGCGCTTTTGGGACAGCGGACGCCGCGCAGCTGCTCGTAGACGAGGCGCTGGTCGACGCCGCTGCTCAGGCAGAGGCTGAGCAAGCGGGAAATGGTCTCGGTCTGCGCGCTGGCGCAGGTGCCGGTCGGGCCGAGCTGGGCGCGGACCTCGTAGGGGCCCCGCGCGTCGCGGGCGAAGCTGACGTGCATCGGGCCGCAGCCGGTGTGGATGAGGCGGTTGCTCGCCTGCAGGACTTCGGGCCGGGGGCGAGGCCGGATGCCGGGCGCGGCGCCGGACGCCGGATCCGCGACGCCGAGGATGGAGGCGGCGAGGGAATCGGCGGCGGGTTCGGGGGAATCCGCCGTCTCGGAGACCGAGGCCTCCGGCTCGAGGGCCGGCGCATCCTCGGCGGCGAGGCTTGCGGCGTCGGACGCCGCGGCCTCGTCGGAGACCCCTTCGTCTTCCGCGGCGGCTAGGTCCTCGAGGCTCAAGACCAAGGAGGCCTCCGCCGCCTCGGCGGCGAGGGGCGAGGTCTCGGCTTCCGTCGCCTCGGGGATCGACGCTTTAGGGAGAAAATGGTGTTCGCCGGCGATGCGGACCTGCCTCAGGCCGTAGCCGCGCGCCGCGCGCAAGAGCTCGGAGAGTGTCTCGAAGGTCAGTGCCTCGGGGAGCTCCAGCTCGCCGGTCATCGGGAGGTCGCAGTGCCGCTGGGCGGCGCCGAGGATCTTGAGGGGCCACTCCGGCGCGATCTCGGCGCGTTTGGCAAAAAGCCGGCGCAGCGGGCGGGGCGCGGCCTCGGCCTCGCGGACGCTTTGCCTCTCGAGTACCTCCTCGGCGATGGTCTCGTTCCAGACCCGGCGGCGCTGGGCGATCTGCTGCAACAGGGCGAGCGGGCGTCCATCCTCGACGACGGCTTCGAGGGACTCGAGCCCGGGGCTGACCTCGGCCAAGTCGGCCAGGCCGGTCTCCGCGCGGATCGCCAGCAGGGCCTCGTGCCGAGGCGCGATCTCGACGGCGCCCTCGGCGGAGGGCTCGCGTCGCTCGGCCAGGGCCGCGGCAGCGGCCTGTGCCTCTTGGCGCAGGAAGCGAAAGATCTTTTCGGCCAGGACCACGGCATCCTCGCTGTCGTAGGGGACGCCCAGTTTGAGCAGAAGCTCGGCGAAGCCCATCACGCCCAGGCCCAGTCGCCGCGGCGTCTCGCGAGGGCTCTCCGCGCCGGCGGCGGCGACCTCGAAGAGGTTGTCGAGGAAATGCACCGCGGTGCGCGTCATCCGGCGCAGCTTGGCCCAGTCGACGTCGTCGCCGGCCCCGACGATGGATAAATTAAGCGAGCCGAGACTGCCCCCCTCGTATCGGCTTAGCGCGGGAGTGCCGCCGGGATGGCCGGCCTCCAAATGGCTGAGGCGGGAGT